>JAJZUM010000060.1 GCA_021848605.1 Pseudomonadota bacterium
TACCCAGGGACTGAGTCCAGTCAGGAAGAGCGGTGTACATGAGGTGGTGAGGACCGGCCCACATGTATACGGCGATCAGCGCCCAGAAATGGACAATCGACAGCCGATAGGAATAGACGGGACGACCTGCCTGTACCGGAACAAAATAATACATCATGCCAAGAAAACCGGCAGTCAGGAAGAAGCCAACAGCATTATGGCCATACCACCATTGCACCATGGCATCACGCGCGCCAGAGAAAATCGAGTAGGATTTCCAGAGCGTCACAGGAATACTCAAGCCATTGACAATATGAAGTAAAGCCACCGTGATGATAAATCCACCATAAAACCAGTTGGCAACATAAATATGTGAGGTTGTACGGCGAGCGATTGTTCCAAAAAACACAACCGCATAACAGACCCATACTATGGCAATGGCAATAGTAATGGGCCATTCAAGCTCCGCATATTCTTTACTGCGGGTAATACCGAGTGGCAATGTTATGACAGCAGCTACGATAATTGCCTGCCATCCCCAAAATACAAACTTGGCAAGATTGGGCGAAAAAAGACGAGTTTGACAGGTACGTTGAACAACGTACAACGAAGTTCCCATCAACGCACAACCACCAAAGGCAAAAATGGCAGCATTGGTGTGCAAGGGACGTAAACGCCCGAAAGAGATCCACGGCAATCCAAAATTGAGATTGGGCCATGAAAGTTCAGCTGCGGCATAAACACCAACAGCCATGGCCACGATCCCCCAGACCAAGGCCATAATCGAAAACATCCTGACTACCGAGAGGTCGTAGTCAGGACTCACGACTGAGCTAGGACTATGTGACATAACAATTTCCTTTAAATAAGCTGAGGAACACTTCGGGTCAATGGTACAGACTTGTTGAAAACGGAAATTTGTCCAAACATCAACAATCCCCGTACCAGATTCCACCAAACCCGTCGATATTTTAAATCGTGAAAATGGACTTTGGGTTGACCTGAGTCACTTCGCATGCTGAATGTTTACGTTCTGTTTACAACAGTTACAAATTATGCCCACAGATGACTGAAATGTGAAGGGTGCACCTCCTTAAATTTGGACTCTTTGCGTTTTGTTTGTGTCAGGAACATGCAAGATTTCAACAAAATGGCCGATATTCATCAAATATGAATATTTTATATAACTTTTAAGAGTAAATTGCACCGCTGAATTTTAATAGTATTGAATGGCCATTACCGAGGCCTGCCAGCTCATGTTTTTTTGCCATTGCATCGCTCCAATGCTGAATCGAACAGCTCGGTTTTGATGGATTTGACGGTTTAGTGAGGCATGTTCTTCAAGCCAGCAATCAAAATTAGTCGCACAGACGGCTCGAATCTCAGAATCGGTGTGCCATTGCCCCCATTCAGCACCGATACCTAATGGAATCGATATGCCCGGCTCAATCTTGTGCTGGGAAACATTCCACCAGAAGCCCCCTTCAACCAATGCGTGGCTAAGGAGTGTTCCATTCCAGCCTGACCATGTTGCACCCGCACCCCCATGCACGCTTGCCCAACGCTGGTTGTCAGGCTGATCAAACACATGCGCCTGTAACGACCAGGAAATAGGGCGCAAGAATGGTGCCCAAGGTGTATATGAATTAATGCGAATCAGGCTGGCGTCTTCAATATGCCAGCGATACGATTGGGTTTCCAGGGCAAATTGACCTGAAAGAAACTGGATCATGGCGCCAGGTCGGTAACCATGCTGATCATCGTCAGGTCCCTGATAGGCCGGACGCAACCCGAAAACAAGATCTCCATGTCCATTCCATGAACCAGCACCTAGGACCAGATCAGCGCTACCATGACCTTTGGCCGGATCGGTTGCTGGTGCTATAAAGGGTTCATTGGCTGATGATTCAGGGCCAAGTAACGCACGTTTTTTAAGCAATTCAAGTGCCTGCTGGTGCCAGGCAGTTCCGCCAGGCTTTTTGATGAGCAGGAGGCGGTAGGTGTCTTGCAATGCCATTTGCTCTTTGAATTTGTCCAGATGATCAGTGTTTGATGTCTCGGAGTTGATAAGAAGAGTCTGAATACGCTGTGCAACATCGGATGGCATCGTATTTAAGTCATTGAGCAGATCAGTCTGGATCGAGGGGCGAAATTGCACCCTGGCAACGAGCTTGTGTGCAAAGACCCACCTTACGGTGTCGGCAGGGATGGTATAAACCCGAAACGCTTGACTGGCGTGCAAATCAGGTCGGGCAATATCAAGGAGTTTCAGGAGTTCCCAGGCACAGTTGTCTGAGAAAAAATAGTAGGGAAAGTGGACATCCTGAAGTTCCCATATATGACTGACCATGCGGTTGATTTCTGCTGGTTTCAGATCAAGGGTGTATTCCCAAAGATCTCGCTGTTCCATATTGCTGTATTCGTTAACCTTGCGATAGTAGGGCATCAAACTGTATTCGCCGGGATAACCACCGGTTAGACCCTTGACGGCAAAAACAAGTCCGTTGCTTTCCCGTGTAGCAGCAGCGTAGCTGACGGCATAGCTTAAAAGGGGGTCATGCACCGGATTAGTTGGGTCAAGACGTAAAAAGGTATGACCAAACATGGACGAAGGATTATTGATATAGTCACTGGCAAAGACCAGTGTGATGGCATGTACGTTAAGCACACGACGCCATTGCTCATACTCAGGACATCGTACAACGGGTAAATCCTCTACCAGTGACCCGAGTTGATCTTTGAGCCAGGAAAGCCGGGCTGGAAAGCGGCATTGCAGCGTTGGGCGTTTGTAAAAAACAGAGATGTCTGCATCGAGTTCGTGTTCCGGGTGATTATTCCCATCTGTTGCCACAAAAAAACCCGGACCTTGCGCTTCAGAATGCCCTTCATGATCGGCATGCAACAAGTCAAGCCAATCATGCTCAGTTGCCAACTGATGGATGTGAGCAAAATCAAGTGCAGCCATTTCGGAAGCAAATACACCCGTGCTGAACCAATAGAATAAAAGCAAAAGTACAAGAGGCTGCTTCATGAGCACAAAATTCTTGAACCTATAGGTAAAAAAGAACCCTGTTCTATGAATCAGACAGAACAGGGCACAGAGCGGCTTAACTGGCAAAGGTAGACAGGCTCGAATCCGATTTCAGGATAGCTTCGAGGCGATCAACGACAGCTCCGGCGTTTTGTTGGGTATTTGGGAACAACTGGTCAAAATGTGATTGGGTGAGCGCAAAAAAATGAGGTTTGAGGCTGGCAGGAATCTGCATCATGTCTGCCAGAGTATCCAAGGTTTCACCACGTCCGACTGACATGTCGTAGGCTAGGCGGTCCATGTTCGCACCCGTAAATTCAGTAAGACGGACACGGGAACTGATCCGACCATTGGGGGAACAGCCTAGGGTACCCGTTGTGATGCCAAAGGTCTGGTTACCAAACGAGCCATTCGTTGTTGCCGCGAGAACTTTTGGAACAATCCCTTCCTGACCCGCCCATAAAATAGTTCCCGCACCGCATCCAACATCGTTGTCAGCGAAAGCGGTCATGGCCATGGCACCAGCCATCAAAACTACAGCAGCCTGCTTTATCATGATTCAATCCTCAGATCAGTTTGTTAAGCTCATAACCTTGAGCGCTCACAGTATAGATGGTTTGCGAATAATTCGAACAAGCCAATCTGTGTTTCGGGTTCGGTGGGAGTTAATACCAAGGTGAGTAAAGGGCTCAACAGCATTTTGCTGTATCGTGTTACAATTGGATGATAGTTTGATAAACGGGAAGCGTTGCTCGAGCTGGTTTGGGTGTAGGATATAGTTTGTTGGTGTCGTGTTTTTCCTGAAAGGATGGTTGCTTTGCCTCCTGATTTCGATGTGAATGAAACCTTGCTGTCGCGCATACGGATTGTGATGGTTCATACTACCCATCCGGGCAATATTGGTTCGGCTGCGCGCGCCATGAAAACGATGGGTTTAAGTCGTCTGTATCTAGTTCGGCCGGAGCATTTTCCTCATGCCGATGCGACGGCCTTGGCTTCGGGAGCTGCAGATCTGCTGGATAAGGCTGTGGTGGTTGACAGTCTTGATGAGGCACTTCAGGGTGTTGGCTGGGTCGTGGGTACAAGTGCGCGCTTGCGGCATATCCCTTGGCCACGTTTGGATGCACGTCAGGCTGCATTACAGGTGGTCACTGAATGTGCTGGGCATCACCTGGATGTTGCCATTTTGTTCGGTCGTGAAGATCGAGGTTTGACGAATGAGGAATTACAACGCTGTCATGTTCATCTTGAGATACCAACCAATCCGGACTATTCGGTGCTGAATGTTGCTGCGGCGATGCAGGTGGTGTGTTATGAGATTCGGATGGCCTGGCTTGCAGCGAATACTCGGCCGGATGGTGATGCTGTTCAGATGCTGCTGCCTCGAGTTGAATGGGATGAACCTCTTGTCTCTCAGGACTTGATGCAACAGTTTTATCAGCACATGGAGCAGGTATTCCGTGCGGTAGGATTTCTCGATGTTGAACATCCTGGTCCGATGTTGGTGCGGATGCAACGTCTTTTTCAGCGTACTCGTCTGGATCGTCTTGAATACAATCTTTTTCGAGGCTTTTTTAAGGATGTTCTCAAGATGACAAATAGAAATGCTCCTCATCAATCTTCACAACAGCGGAACCCCAGATGAGTTATTGGAGTGATTTGCGCGAGGATGTCCGATCGGTTTTTGAGCGTGATCCGGCGGCTCGCAATGCCTTTGAAGTTGTCCTGATGTATCCAGGCTTTCATGCACTGGTTTTTCACCGGTTGGCACATCGCCTCTGGCTCATAGGTGCTTGCACCCTGGCGCGCATGATTTCGACACTGGGTCGATTCATGACCGGGATTGAGATTCATCCGGGTGCCCGGATTGGTCGCAGGTTTTTCATCGATCACGGTATGGGTGTCGTGATTGGTGAAACAGCCGAGATTGGCGATGATGTGACTCTCTATCACGGTGTTACGCTGGGAGGTACAACATGGAACAAGGGGAAGCGCCATCCAACGCTTGAGGATGGGGTAGTGGTCGGTGCAGGTGCTAAAGTGCTTGGGCCGATTGTTGTTGGTGCCGGAGCGCGTGTTGGATCCAATTCGGTGGTAACACGCCCGGTTCCTCCTGGGGCTACCGTGGTGGGTATTCCTGCCAGGATTATTGCCAAAGGTCCGGATCCGCACGAGGCGGCCAAGCAGGACATTGCCCGCCGCGTTGGTTTTGATGCTTACGGAGCCGGCTCGGAACAGCTTCCTGATCCAGTTTTGGTGGCAATTCGCTCTTTGCTTGATCACATGCAGGCAACCGATGAACGTCTCAAGTCGATTTGTGCTGCATTGCATCGCATGTCGCCCGATTTTGCCGAAGTCTGTGTGCCTAAACTCAAGGAAGAGGATTTTCAGGTTATACACCAGGATGACCCAGCGAATAAACTTGACTAATTTACTCGGATATGTAGAATCATGGTCATGTCTTTGACAAGAGGGTGTGGGACATGCGATTGACAACCAAAGGCCGTTATGCGGTTACGGCTATGCTGGATTTGGCGCTCCATAGTCAAGAGGGGCCTGTTAGTCTTGCGGATATATCCCTGCGTCAAAGTATCTCTGTATCGTATCTGGAACAGCTGTTTGCACGCTTGCGGCGTGCTGATCTGGTGCAAAGTGTGCGCGGACCCGGTGGTGGTTATCTCCTTAGCCGTCCTGGAGCTGAAGTCTTTATTGCTCAGATCATTGATGCTGTTGATGAGTCGGTCGATGCGACCCGATGTGCTGGACAGGGTGACTGTCAGGATGGACAGACCTGTTTGACCCATGAGCTCTGGATGGATTTGAGTGTTCAAATTCATAGTTTTCTTGCTTCGATCAGTTTGCAAAAGCTGATGGAAAATCATGAAATCAGGGCTGTTGCAGTGCGTCAGTCGCAAGCTACGGGCTCCGTTCTTGAAATGCCTGCTACAGGTTCCCGCTTGCACTTGGTGCAAGCCTGATCCGGTTGGGAGTAAGTTTTATGTCCAAAATGCCAATTTACCTTGATTACGCCGCAACAACGCCGGTTGACCCGCGTGTGGCTGAAAAAATGATGCACTTTCTGACCATGGAGGGTGTGTTCGGTAATCCGGCATCTCGTTCCCATGTCTATGGCTGGCAGGCAGAGGAAGCGGTTGAGGAAGCTCGTGAGCAGGTTGCTGCCCTGGTTGGTGCTGATCCCCGGGAAATTGTCTGGACATCCGGCGCTACCGAATCAGATAACCTTGCGATCAAAGGTATTGCCCATTTTTACAAGAACAAAGGCAAGCATATTATTACCTCCATGATCGAACATAAGGCAGTCCTTGATACCTGTCGTCAATTGGAACGTGAAGGATTTGAGATAACGTATCTTGAACCCGAGAAACAGACGGGTTTGATTCATCCAGAAGCAGTCCGTGAAGCGATGCGCGCTGATACGATTCTAGTCTCCCTCATGTTGGTTAATAATGAGATCGGTACCATTACGGATATTGCTGCGATTGGCTCGCTAACCCGGGAAAAAGGGGTGATGCTGCACGTCGATGCAGCCCAGGCAACGGGTAAGGTGGTGATCAATCTGCAACAGTTGCCGGTTGATCTGATGAGCTTCTGTGCCCACAAAACCTATGGCCCCAAGGGCGTAGGGGCACTGTATGTTCGTCGTAAGCCCAGGGTTCGTATTGAAGCCCAGATCCATGGCGGTGGTCACGAACGGGGGATGCGTTCCGGTACATTGCCGACCCATCAAATTGTCGGTATGGGTGAGGCATTTCGTATCGCTGGCCTGGAAATGGAGAGTGAACAGCAGCGGCTTGCCCAGTTGCGTGATCGTTTGTGGGCGGGACTACAGTCTCTTGAACAAGTGTTTCTGAACGGAGACCCAGTCCAACGCGTGGCAGGTCTCGTCAATGCAAGTTTCAATTTTGTAGAAGGCGAGTCGTTGATCATGGCTCTCAAGGATATTGCACTGTCGTCGGGATCTGCCTGTACGTCCGCAAGTCTTGAACCTTCCTATGTCTTGCGAGCAATTGGTCTTCCTGATGAACTGGCACACAGTTCTTTGCGCTTCAGTCTGGGACGTTTTACCACCGAGGCTGATGTGGATGCCGTACTGCAGAAAGTTCATCAGGCGGTTGTTCGGTTGCGCGAACTTTCACCGCTTTGGGATATGCACAAGGCAGGAATTGACCTGAAAACCGTTGCCTGGGTGGCACATTGATTGGCAGGAGAATATCATGGCTTACAGCGAAAAAGTTCTTGATCATTATGAAAATCCACGCAATGTTGGCAGTCTTTCCAATGAGGATAGCCAGGTTGGCACCGGCATGGTTGGTGCTCCCGCCTGTGGCGATGTCATGCGTCTGCAAATAAAAGTCAACGATGAGGGCGTGATTGAGGATGCTCGTTTCAAGACTTATGGGTGTGGTTCAGCTATCGCCTCCAGTTCGCTTGTGACTGAGTGGGTAAAGGGCAAAACCCTTGATGAAGCTTTGACGATTCGTAATACAGCTATTGCTGAAGAATTGGCCTTGCCACCCGTCAAGATTCATTGTTCTGTTCTGGCTGAAGATGCTATTAAGGCGGCTGTTGCTGATTACCGTCAGAAGCAACAAGCAACTTCACAGTCCTGAGGTGTCTCATGGGTGTATCATTGACTCCTGCTGCTGCTCGGCATATCGCCCATTCACTGCAGGAACGCGGCAAAGGTGAGGGGATTCGTGTTGGTGTCAAGACCAGCGGCTGCTCAGGATTGGCTTATGTGCTTGAGTTTGTTGATGCGATTGAAACTGAGGATCAGGTTTTTGATTCTCAGGGGGTGAAGGTTATTGTTGACCGCAAAAGTATGGTGTACCTGGACGGAACCGAGCTTGATTTTGTTCAGGAAGGATTGAATTCCGGTTTCAAGTTCAACAATCCGAACAAAACCGGGGAGTGTGGTTGTGGTGAAAGTTTTACGGTTTGACTGACAGATTCCCATGCTGAACTATTTTCACTTGTTTCATGTGCCTGAATGCTTCGATGTTGATCTGGAGGTGATTCAGCAGGTGTATCAGCGGCTGCAACGCCAGTACCATCCTGATCGACATATTCAGTCTCCTGCTGAGGAGCAATTGCGCATGGCGTCCAAGGCCGCTGAAGTTAATTCAGCATGGAAGACCCTTTCATCTCCTTTGCTGCGTGCCGAACACTTGTTGCGCCTGCGTGGTGTTGATGTGCAGCAGAGTATTGCCTTGTCGCCTGCATTCCTGATGGAACAAATTGAATGGCGTGAGCAACTGGAGCAGGCCAGTACGGTATCCAAACTGCTATCACTACGCCAAATGCTCCTGGATCGACTGAACTCGGAAGCAGAAGCCTTTCAGTCCTCCCTTGAAGCGGAGCAACTGGAGCAGGCACGAAACCATTTTACGTCCATGCAGTTTTTTCAACGGCTTTGTGATGAAGCCAACCACAGGATTGATGTCCTGGAATTTGAGGAGTAGCCATGCACTTGCTGCAGATTTCTGAACCCGGTGAACGCAAGCGGGCTGCTACGTCAGGACAAAAGGCTGTTGGCATTGATCTCGGTACGACACATTCTTTGGTTGCTACCGTTCAACAGGGTCGCCCGGTTGCTTTGGCCCCTCAAGATGGAAGAACGCTGGTTCCATCGGTTGTTTATTTTTCTGCTCAAGGTGAGGTCGTTGTCGGGGATCCTGCTATGCAAGCCGGAGTTGAGCACCCCTTAAGTGTGGTCGCATCCGTAAAACGTTTGATGGGTCGGAGTTTGAGCGATGTTCAGCAGCAGGGACGCTGGCAGCAGGAAATGCGCGCCGTGGAGGGGAGTGTGGCTTTGGCGACCCCTCAGGGCTGGAAAACACCGGTTGAAATATCCTCACTGATTCTTGCCTCACTTCGGTCTCGGGCTGTGTCCCTGCTGGGTGAAGATATTGCCGGGGCTGTCATTACGGTGCCCGCCTACTTCGATGATGCGCAACGTCAAGCCACCCGTGATGCGGCCCGGCTTGCTGGTCTTAATGTGTTGCGACTGCTGAGTGAGCCAACTGCTGCAGCGGTTGCCTATGGGCTTGATCATGGTGCCGAGGGTTTGCATGTCGTTTTTGACTTGGGCGGTGGTACGCTCGATGTCTCGGTCTTGCGCTTGCATCAGGGTGTGTTCCAGGTTTTGGCAACGGCAGGTGATACGCAGCTCGGTGGCGACGACCTTGATCATGTGATCATGGACTGGATTAGGACGCAGTCAGGTTGGGATGGACAAGAACCGCATGCGGTTTTTGAATTACGACAAATGGCCAGAACGATCAAGCACCAGCTTAGTGTTGCACCAGAGGTAGAGGTTTCTTGGCAAGGCTGGAAGGCTCTTCTTGCTCGCGATTCTTTTGAGCAACTTGTTCAACCCTGGATTGAACGGAGTTTGCGTTGTTTGCGTCGTGCCGTGCGTGATGCCGGCGTTGAGCTATCGAGCATCCAGGAGGTTGTCCTTGTCGGTGGTTCAACCCGAATACCACGGATTCGTGCTGCCCTTAAAGAGCTTTTTGGCAAACCGCCGTTGACACATCTGGATCCGGATGAAGTGGTTGCCCTTGGTGCTGCAATCCAGGCAGATGCCCTTGTTGGTAATAAACCCGATGTTGAGATGCTTTTGCTGGATGTTTTGCCGCTGTCTCTGGGTTTGGAAACGATGGGAGGCCTCGTGGAGCGATTATTGCCACGGAACTCACCCATTCCTGCCACAGTTTCCCAGGAATTTACCACCTTCAAAGATGGTCAAACGGCCATGTCGCTGCATGTTGTGCAGGGTGAACGTGAACGTGTGGATGATTGCCGATCCCTTGCCAGGTTCGAGTTGCGCGGATTGCCTCCCCGAGTGGCTGGAGCCCTGAAGATTCGGGTGACTTTTCAGGTTGACGCTGATGGCCTTTTATCCGTTTCTGCGATTGAACCAGATTCGGGGGTACGCCAGGATGTGCAGGTCAAACCCAGTCATGGCCTGAGTGAACAGACCATTACCGAAATGTTGAAACAGGCGATTGATCTTGCCGAGCAGGATAAACACGAGCGCAGTATTCGAGAGGTCAGGCTGGACGCGGAACGATTGATTCAGGCGCTTGATTCAGCTTTAGCACTGGATGCCACTTTGCTGGCGTCCACAGAACTGGCCCAGTTGCAGCATGACCGTCAACATCTGCTCAGCATTCTGCATGAGTCTGAACCTGATCGAATACGCAGAGCCATGGAAGTGCTGGAAGCGCACACTCAGGACTTTGCGGCGCGGCGGATGAATCAGGAAATTCGCAAGGCGTTGGCAGGACGATCCGTGGATAGTCTGGATGTGTCCTGAATCTGTTTTGTGTTTTTTTAGATGTGGGGGTTGAGCATGCCGCAAATCATTTTTCTTCCGCACCCGGATATCTGTCCTGAAGGCGCGGTCATTCATGCTGAAACTGGAGAAACAGTCTGTGAAGCTGCCCTGCGTCAGGGGGTAGAGATTGATCATGCCTGCGGTTGTGCCTGTGCCTGTACTACCTGTCACGTGGTGATTCGAGAAGGTTTTGACAGCCTGAGTGATATGGATGATCTAGAGGCTGATCTGCTTGATCAAGCCTGGGGGCTGGAAATGGAGTCCCGGCTGTCCTGTCAGGCCAAGATTGCCGATCAGGATCTGGTTGTTGAAATTCCTCGCTATAGTATTAACCATGCCAAGGAGTCCAACGGATGAAATGGACCGATAGTCAGGAGATTGCCTTTGCGCTCCTCGAAGCATTTCCGGAACAGGATCCGTCTCAGGTTCGTTTTACGGATCTGATGCAATGGGTCATGAACCTTCCTGGCTTTGCCGATCAGCCAGAACGTTGTGGAGAACGTATCCTTGAGGCCATTCAAATGTGTTGGATGGATGAATACGACCCTTCCTAAATGCCATTGGTCGCCTAAACCAACGCGATCTCGGTAGGTTGACTACACTCAACCACAGGAATCGGTGTTCAGGTGGTTTATGGTGGCAGCATCTATTCAAAAAATGCAGGTTGGCACGGTCGTTGTTGGCAAACCGATACCCTTTGATGTCTATGATGCCGAGGGGCGTCTTTTACTTAATCGTGGCTATGTGATCAGCACGCAGGATCAGCTTGATCGTTTGTATGAACGAGGTCTTTTTGTCTCTCAAAATGATGTCGTTGCCCCCGTTGAAGTGGCGGGCAGAAAGACCGCTGTTTTTGCCGAAGTACCCTCATTGATCGAAGATATTGAAACAACGGTTAATCGTGTACTGTCCGGCGAGTCAGACAGTCATCGGCGTTTGATGGGAGTCGGGCGTCGAATTATTCAATTAAGTCAGGATGACCCCGATGCCTGTCTGGCGTTGGCGCATTCCCATACGCCGCAGAAAAATATTTGTCGTCAGCCATTGATTCATTCGCTTTTTGTGGCCATGGTTGGTCAACAGCTGCAATGGTCGAATGAGCGTTTAGAATCATCCGTCAAGGCTGCTGTCATTGCCAATCTTGCCTATTTGTCCCTGCAGGAAAAGCTCAACAGTTCGCAAACGCGTTTAACACATGCCCAACGTGCTGTTTTGCGCAAGCATCCCGAACTTGCTGTTGAATCAGCCGTTAAGGCCGGTATTGATGATCAGCATTGTCTTGATATTATCCATCTTCATCACGAAAGCCATGATGGGAGTGGTTACCCCCGTGGTCTTAAAGAGGTTGAGATTCGTGAGGAAGCCAAGATTCTGAATCTTGCTGAACGCTATACAGCGATGATTTCCAGGCGTGCCTATCGTGAACGTCTATCGCCTGAGCAGGCTCGCCAGGTTTTGGCTCATGAATATCAGGATGAGCGCTTGCAGGAAGCTTTGGCCTCGGTATTGACACCATTCCCCCCTGGAGTTTTTGTGCGCTTGGCCAATGAAGAGGTCGCGGTGGTGACCCATCGTACCCAGCAACCAGATGCTCCGCGGGTCCGGGCAATCATCAGTGCCAAAGGCTCGCCGTACCATGGTGCATTTCTACGTGATTGCCGACTACCCGAATTCAGAATTTTGTACGTTGAAAATCTACGCAAACCACCACTGCTCAATCATGTCATGTTGTGGGGTGGTTCTTAGCGTTTGTAATGGGTAAATGTCGTACATTCGTATAGAACTACTGGTCACAAGTACTTAGTCTGCGTATAATCCGAGCCAATTTTTGACACAGGATGATTGACGATGGCTATTGAACGTACTTTTTCGATGATCAAGCCCGATGCTGTTGCTAAGAATGTGCTTGGTGCCATTCTTGGTCGGTTTGAACAGGCTGGTCTTAAAGTTGTTGCCTGCAAAATGAAGCAGCTGAGCAGAGCTGAAGCTGAAGGCTTTTATGCAGAACATGCAGAGCGCTCCTTTTTTCCCGATCTGATTGCGTTCATGACTTCTGGGCCGGTACTGTTGCAGGTTCTTGAAGGTGAAAATGCTGTTGCGCTGAATCGCGAGCTCATGGGTGCGACCGACCCCAAAAAGGCCGCTCCTGGAACGATTCGTGCCGATTTTGCGCAGAGCATTGATGCCAATGCTGTCCATGGTTCTGATGCTCCTCAGTCAGCGGCGCGTGAAATTGCTTATTTTTTCAGTTCGATTGAAGTGCTGTCACGCTGATTCACCTGTCGTTTATATATGAAACTCCTCTGAGTTCATGGTGTGATCAATTCGAGTTACCATGAATCCAGGGGAGGCAAGCAAAGCATCGACATAACTGGTGTAGCAACCCGTCGGACTGATCGCCATGACTGATGTGACTACTGATTCAACACAAACCCTGTTGTCAGCTGAGACACAAGGCCAGACTGTACTGCATGCTGCACGCGTTAATCTTTTGGGTATGACCCTGCCAGAGCTTGAATCCTATTTTTTGTCAAAGGGGCAAGCACGTTTTCGCGCTAGTCAGGTCATGAAGTGGATTCATCAGAAACATGTTGCCGATTTTGACGACATGACGGACATTGCCAAGGATCTGCGTCAGCTGCTCAAAGAGCATGCTGAGGTGCGGCCTCCGCGTGTGGTTTATGAACATCGTGCCGGTGATGGTACCCGTAAATGGGTACTGGAAGTAGAAGGTGGCGGACAGATCGAAACGGTTCTGATTCCTGATGGTGATCGTCGTACCCTGTGTGTGTCTTCCCAGGTTGGATGTGCACTTGGTTGTACATTCTGCTCAACAGGCAAGCAGGGTTTTCAGCGTGATTTGACTGCAGCCGAAATAATTGGCCAGGTGTTCATTGCGGCTCAGTCAGACCCTGAAGGCGCCCCCCGAGCAGTTAGCAATGTGGTCATGATGGGCATGGGAGAGCCTTTGCTCAACTTTAATGCTGTTTGTGCCGCAGTGACCCTGATGCTGGATGATCGTGCCTATGGCCTCTCCAAGCGCCGGGTCACGGTATCGACTTCGGGGCTGGTTCCGCAGATCGATCGTCTGGGTGAAACAGTCGATGTAGCTCTGGCCGTATCGTTACATGCGCCCAACAATGCACTGCGCGATGAGTTGGTTCCCGTCAATAAGCGTTATCCCCTGGAAGAGCTGATGGCGGCCTGTAAACGCTACCTTCGACGGCATCAATCCCAGGAGCAGGGGCGACGCCGGATTACCATGGAGTACGTCCTTTTGGCGGGTGTCAATGACCGGCCTGAGCATGCGCACCAGTTAAAGCAGCTTTTGCGCGATGTGCCAAGCAAGATCAACCTGATACCCTTTAATCCCTTTCCTCATGCTCCGTACAAGCGTCCTTCACGCTCAGCGGTTCTGGCTTTCCAGAAAATTCTCCTGGATGCCGATTTTACCTGTACGATACGCACAACCCGTGGTGATGATATCGATGCTGCCTGTGGGCAACTGGTTGGCAATGTTAAAGATCGAACGACCCGCGCCATTCGCTGGAGATC
>JAJZUM010000061.1 GCA_021848605.1 Pseudomonadota bacterium
TCACCACCAAACATGCGGGAACACACCGTCGTGATCGCCGCCGTCAGCGTCGTCTTGCCATGGTCAACGTGTCCAATCGTACCTACGTTTACGTGCGGTTTGGTACGTTCAAATTTTGCCTTTGCCATTTACCTCTCCCTCACGGCAACTTGCCGACGGTTTGCTAATCCCAACAACATTCAATGGAGCTCATAACCGGACTCGAACCGGTGACCTCTTCCTTACCAAGGAAGTGCTCTACCTACTGAGCTATATGAGCATTTTGGCTTTCGCCGCATCAATTCAGCGCTTGTTCCCAGAACAACATGTTCAGTTCTGGAGCGGGTGGCGGGAATCGAACCCGCACTATCAGCTTGGAAGGCTGAAGTTCTACCACTAAACTACACCCGCAAGAACCATCCATCTTTGCATATCCACCTAAAATGAAATGAGGTGGTGGAGGGGGAAGGATTCGAACCTTCGAAGGCTGAGCCGTCAGATTTACAGTCTGATCCCTTTGACCGCTCGGGAACCCCTCCAATGCAAGGCGGGATATTTTCTCATGATTCAGCGGATTGTCAAGTGCTTTTGTTGGAACTCAAGATTCAGTCAAGATGCGCGCGCGAAGAATCTTTGGAACAAGCTTTTTAAACCCACTTCAGAACAGTGCGATTTCTGCTGCACTTAGTGATCGCCAATTTCCTGGCTCGACATCAAGATTAAGCATCCCCACGGACACTCGATGCAATCCGACCACATGGAACCCAAGTGCAGCCCATAATCGCCGAACCACATGATAGCGCCCCTCATCAATCCAGAGCCGAAACCTTCGATCCGTCATTTGCTCCATACGTCGAACACAAACCGGTTTTACTTCATTATGAAGTATGACCCCAGCCCGCATCTGCTGCATGACTTCCTCCGCACCCGATGGCGAGCACGACTCTGAGAGGCTAACTTCATAGCATTTTGGGTGACTTCCTGGCCGACGAACGCGGTGCGACCAGAGACCGTCCGTGGTCAACAACAAGAGTCCAGTGGTATCTTGATCCAGACGACCAACCGTCATTAATGGATGGCGCCTGTTTTCCTCGAAGTGCCTGAAGACCAGGGGATGATGTGCGTCCTCACGACTACACACCTCTCCAAGCATCTTGTGATACATCATGTATTGATGTCCCGGTTCGATTGCGCACATCAGACTGCCCGCCAACTCTATGGCCGACGATTCATCAACATGAGCAGCAGCATCGCGCACCAAAACACCATTGAGACGGACATCCCCACGAATAATTAAAGATCGCGCCGTACTTCGACTGATGTTTTTTGCCAATGAAATCGCTTTATCCAGACGCATCAAGTTCCCTGCAAACCCCGACATCACGCCCGATCCACCACATCAAGGCAATCGTCGTAACGAGACGGTTATGCACCAGCTTTGTCTATAATCGGTTGCAATTCACCCTTCTGGGCCATTTCCACAATAATGTCGCAGCCGCCGATCAACTCACCATTGACCCATAACTGGGGAAATGTTGGCCAGTTGGCGATACGCGGCAACGTGGCACGAATATCCGGATTTTCAAGAATATTGACGTAGGCAAATTTTTTACCGTACCCCATAAGGATTTCCGATGCCCTGGCAGAAAAGCCACATGAAGGAAATTCAGGCGTCCCCTTCATGTAGAGAATAATTGGGTTTTCTTTAATTTGTTGCTGGATCAACTGTTCTACATCCATAACTCAAGCCTCTTGCGTTCGTATTAACACGAGCATTTTACTTGGTCTTTGCAGATTCTGAAACCCAAAATTGCCGCCCTTGAATGAACTCTGCTATGATCAGCGTTTGATTCTTTTTATGCCCTGTTTCGTCAATCATTTTTGCAAGGATTTAAAGCCATGACAGGTCTTCTTCCAACCTACAGTCGTCAGCCCGTTTCTTTTGTTAGGGGTCAGGGTGTATGGCTCTGGGATGATCAAGGCAAACAGTATTTTGATGCGCTTTCCGGGATTGCCGTATGCGGCTTGGGACACGCACATCCTGTAATTTCAGCCGCTATTGCTGATCAGGCTTCTACCCTGATTCATACCTCAAATCTCTATGGTGTACCCCTGCAACAGCAACTCGCCAGCCTGCTATGCGATCTTTCTGCTATGTCTGGATGTTTCTTCTGCAATTCAGGCGCTGAGGCCAACGAAGCCGCACTTAAACTGGCCCGTCTTCATGCCTATCGCAACGGTATTGAGAACCCCAAAATACTGGTCACAGAACAGTCTTTTCACGGAAGAACCCTTGCAACACTATCGGCAACCGGCAACATTAAAGTACAGAAAGGTTTTGAACCCCTTTTTCCTGGCTTTATACGTATTCCTTTTGGAGAACCAGCAGCTGTCAAGGAAGCATTGGAGCAACATCCTGATATTGTTGCCTTTCTGGTTGAACCCATTCAGGGTGAAAGTGGCGTTCGCGAACCTCAATGCGGACTGGCATACTACCTTGAATCCATACGCGCACTATGTACCGAATATGATTGCCTGCTGATGCTTGATGAGATTCAAACCGGTAATGGCCGAACAGGACGTTACTTTGCCTATCAGCACAGCAGAATTCTGCCGGATGTTGTCACCACCGCAAAGGGGCTCGGCAATGGCTTCCCTATCGGAGCCGTTCTCACGCGGGGCCGTGCGGCTGACTTGTTTCAACCTGGCACACACGGCTCAACATTTGGTGGCACACCTCTGGCGTGTCGTGCTGCTCTGACGACGGTACGGCTGTTGTGTGATGGCGTTATCGAAAATGCCCGAACACAAGGAACCCGCATTCGCCACGAGCTGGAAAAGCGACTTAATCCACTGCATGTATCTGTTTGCGGACTCGGCATGATGATTGGAGTGGTATTGCCACGTGATGCAACGCCATTGATCGCCTTAGGCAGGGAAGCTGGTATACTTTTTTCGGTGTCATCCGGCAACCGAATTCGTCTTCTACCGCCTCTAAACCTGACGCCTCTGGAGAGCGATCTGCTTGTTGCCAAAATCAGTCAGCTGGTTGAATGCTTTCTGACACAGGACCATTCTCTATGAGTCGTCATTTTCTTACCTTGCTAGATTTGGATCGACATGAATTAGCATATGTTCTGCAAAGAGCAGAAGTGCTCAAATCCATGCATCAGCAGGGCCTTAAATATCAACCTTTCACCGGCAAGGTGCTTGCTATGATTTTCGAAAAAGCCAGCACTCGTACACGTGTTTCTTTCGAAGCCGGCATGGCTCATTTTGGCGGTCACGCCATATTCTTGTCGCCTCGTGACACTCAGTTGGGGCGCGGTGAACCCATTGAGGACTCCGCCCGTGTCATTTCACGTATGTGCGACATCATTATGATTCGTACGTATCAACACAGTAATGTTGAGCGTTTTGCTGCAGCATCCCGTGTACCTGTCATCAATGCGTTAACTGACTCCTACCATCCTTGTCAGTTACTTGCCGACTTGCAGACCTTTCAGGAACATCGTGGTCCATTAGCCGGAAAAACCTTCGCATGGATTGGCGATGGTAATAACATGTGCAGCTCGTATATTCATGCCGCCCATCAGTGTGACTTTCACCTGAAAATTGCCTGTCCTTACGGATTTGAACCCGATCCTGCATTGCTACAACGTTTTTCTACCCATGTTGAACTGGTCAATTCCGCAGAAGATGCAGCCCGTGATGCCCATATGGTTGCCACGGACGTCTGGACCTCTATGGGTCAGGAGAATGAAACCAGTATTCGCAAAAGACGATTTTCAGCATATCAAATTACACCTCGCCTTATGGATCTGGCAGATCCCGATGCGCTCTTCATGCACTGCCTGCCCGCGCATCGTGGCGAAGAGATATCAGAAGACATGATTGATGACCCTCGCTCAGTGGTTTGGGATGAAGCTGAGAATCGCCTTCATGCACAGAAAGCCCTCATGGAATTCCTGTTACTCGGAAAAATGGAGCAAACGCAGCCTTAACCCTAGGAAATATAACCGAATTGGCTTGACACCACGTTAACCATTGCAGGCTCAGCTTTAGTTTAATGCTCTGTGAATACGCCAAAACAATCATTAGACCCTTGGCTGAACACTAAAGTCCAACATGCGCTGAAGTGGGATCATGGCCTTTGTTGCCAGTTCGTTTGACACATCTATTTCCTGATGTCCATGTTCGAGAACGTCAATCAGATTCTCCAACTGATTCATAGCCATCCATGGACAATGAGCACAACTACGACAGGTCGCACCCGCCCCAGCTGTTGGCGCTTCAATCAGGGTCTTGTCAGGGACGGCTTGCTGCATCTTGTAAAAAATAGCCTTGTCCGTCGCCACAATCAGTGTCTTATGAGGCAATGTTGCCGCAGCACGAATAAGCTGAGATGTTGAGCCGACAACATGAGCCAAAGCAATGATGGCCGCCGGCGATTCAGGGTGAACCAGAACTGCAGCATCTGGATGGAGATGCATCATGTCTCTCAAGGCTTGCTCCTTAAACTCTTCATGAACGAGGCAGGAACCATCCCAGAGCAACATATCGGCTCCAGTTTTCTGCTGAATGTAATGTCCTAAATAACGATCCGGCGCCCAGAGAATTTTCTGACCTTCGGAGTCAAGATGGTCAACGACATCAACCGCAATACTTGAAGTGACCACCCAATCAGCCCGGGCCTTTACCGCTGCTGAAGTATTGGCATAAACAACCACTGTGCGGTCTGGATGTGCATCACACCAGGCTGTAAAACGATCAGCAGGGCAACCCAGATCAAGAGAGCATGTTGCCTCCAATGTAGGCATAAGGATTCGCTTGTGCGGACTAAGTATCTTGGCCGTTTCTCCCATAAAGCGAACTCCCGCAACCACTAGTGTTGAGGCTGGGTGATTTCGTCCAAATCGGGCCATTTCCAGAGAATCAGCCACACAACCACCTGTTTCCTCAGCAAGCGCCTGGAGTCGTGCATCCGTATAATAATGGGCTACCAGCACAGCATCCTCGCGCTTGAGCAACGCCGCCACTCTGGCCTTTTCGATCTCCCAAGCCTGATCTTTTCCCATGCTGATCTCCAGAAAACCATCTATTTTGATTGAACTTCATCAACATAAGTTGCCAACGCATGCACTAGCTGGCTTTGAACCTGATCCAGCAACAGCGAAGCATCAATCCGCTGATAGCACGGGTTTTGCTGACAGCGCTCGACGTAGACTTGGTGAACCCGTTGCATGAAAGAAAGCGACTCACGATCTAGGCGATCAAGGACCGGACGTCCCTGAACCCGATCCAGTCCAACGTCAACCGGTACATCCAGCCAGAAAATTCTTCCAGGTCGCAGTGTACCTTGAACAAGATTTTCAAGCAAAGCGACAACTTCCTGTCCTAACTGCCGCCCTCCGCCCTGATAGGCATAACTGGCTTCAGTAAACCGATCCAGCACGACCCACCACCCCTGATGAAGTGCAGGCAAAATCTTTTCCTGTAAATGCTGAACTCGTGCAGCAAAGACCAACAGCAATTCGGTCATGGCATGTACCTGCTCCTGTCGGTCTGTCAGCAACAGCGCGCGTATCTGTTCTGCCATTTCGGTTCCACCAGGCTCACGGGAACGAATATACATCAGGCCCTTTTGTTCCAGATAGCTACAAACTGCCTGCATGCAACTGCTTTTGCCTGCACCTTCCCCTCCCTCAAGAACCAAAAGACGCCGACCCAGATCAAAATTATCGACCAATGACTTACTCCGAATGATGATGTTTCATGTAACGATCAATTGCCGCATTTTGCTCCGCCAAAGTCTGACTGAATACATGCGTGCCATCACCTCGGGCAACAAAATACATGTCTTTGCTGCTAACGGGATGAGCACTGGCCAACAATGCAGCAAGACCAGGCATGGAAATCGGTGTCGGCGGCAGCCCATCAATTTGGTACGTATTCCATGGCGATGGTTTGAGCAGATCTTGATGATGCAGGACCCCGCGATATGCAGCACCCATACCATAAATGACACTCGGATCTGTCTGCAAACGCCAGTGCATGTTTAACCGATTGACAAAGACACCTGCAATATGTGGACGCTCATCCGCCTGACCGGTCTCCTTTTCTACAAGTGATGCCATGGTCAGTAAATCTTCAGGTCTATGATAGGGAAGATCGGGGGCTCGATCCTGCCAAACCGCTCCGAGACGTTTACGTTGATGTTCCACCATCATGCGCACTAAACTCAGAGCCGACATGCCGGGCACATAGGCATAAGTATCCGGTGCGAGCCAGCCCTCAAGAGAGCGCTCATCGGGCAACAAGCTTTTACGCCATTGTTCGGGATCTACCACTTCATTTTGTGCCAGACTTCCTTGCATTTGCAAAAGATGTAAAGCTTGCACAATCTGGTTCAGCGTCTCCCCTTCAACAACGGTCAAACGCTGAATCTGTCCACCCGAAGGTTCAGTGAGCATGGTAACAAGATCCATGACATTCATATCGGAGCGAAGATGATAGTAACCCGCGTAAATCTTTTGATGCCGGGCAAAAATATGCTCGTACAGCAGTACTGCTACCGTACTGGAAATCACACCATGGCGCCCAAGTTCTGCTGTCACACCAAAAAGGGTTGAGCCTTGAGGTACCTCAATTTGCTCATGACCATTACCAGAATGCAGCGGCTCGAGTAATGCCCAACCAACCCAGATCAGCCATACAAAGCAGACGACTGAGATCCATCGAATCCAACGCAGTAGCATTAAGGATATTCCGCCCGCAGCCGCTTGAACACCAACGAACCGTTTGTCCCTCCAAATCCAAATGAATTGGATAAAACGATGTCCATAGACATTTCCCGGGCTGTATTGGGGACATAGTCCAGATGACAACCTTCACCAGGCTCCTCCAAATTGATGGTAGGAGGAGCAATCTGGTCTCGCAAGGCAAGAATACTGATAATGGCTTCAACAGCTCCAGCTGCACCGAGTAGGTGCCCCATCATGGATTTGGTAGAACTCATCGCCAAAACCCGGGCATGATCTGCAAAAACCCGTTCAACAGCTCGGCTCTCAGCGACATCCCCCGCTGGTGTTGAAGTACCATGCGCATTGATGTATTGAACCTGATCGGGCCTGATGGAAGCATCGCGTAATGCATTACGCATTGCCTGTGCCGCACCGGCTCCATCCTCAGCGGGTGAGGTAATGTGGTATGCATCATCACTCATTCCAAAGCCAATCAATTCTGCAAAAATAGGAGCACCGCGACGCCGGGCATGTTCATACTCTTCAAGTACCAATGCTCCAGCACCATCAGCAAGTACAAAACCGTCCCGACCACGATCCCATGGCCGACTCGCTGCCTGCGGGTCATCATTACGTTCGGACAGCGCCCGACACGCACTAAAGCCAGCCATCCCTAAGGGTGTCGAGGACTTTTCCGAACCACCCGCCAACATGACATCGGCATCGCCATAGGCGATCATGCGGGCAGCAAGTCCAATACAATGAGTCCCGGTCGTGCATGCGGTCGTAAGCGCTATGTTGGGACCACGCAAACCAAGTTTGATGGCCAAATTCCCTGCCACCATGTTGATGATTCCGCCAGGTACAAAAAATGGGCTTATTTTACGGGGACCACCATCTTGAAGAATTTGATGATGTCGTTCAATGGTTCCTAAACCACCAATCCCTGAACCCATGGAAACTCCCATACGTTCTGCTGCTTCTTCCGATTCAATTCGGATACCACTGTTTTGCCATGCCTGAAGTCCGGCAATCACACCATAAATCATGAACTCATCCATACGTCGCGCTTCCTTGAGCGGCAACCAGGCTTCAACATCAAGATCACGGATGGTTCCAGCAAAGGTTGTTCCAAATGCAGATGTATCAAAATGTTCAATCGGACGAATGCCACTGATGCCCTGTTTTAAAGACAGCCATGTTGACTCAACATCATGACCAAGACAGGTCAGCATCCCCATACCCGTGACCACAACTCTTCGGCGCACCATGAACCATCTCCCTTCAAAATCCAGGACACACAAAAAGGCCGCAAACTTCTCAGCTGCGGCCACAGGTACATCCGTTACATCAGACCATCAATCAGCTGGCAGAGTGTTCCAGAACGTAGTTGATCGCAGCCTGAACGGTCGTGATCTTCTCTGCTTCCTCATCGGGTATCTCGGTTTCAAACTCTTCTTCAAGGGCCATAACCAACTCAACCGTATCCAAAGAGTCCGCACCCAGGTCATCAACGAACGAGGCTTCATTGGTCACCTGCTCGATTTTGACTCCGAGTTGTTCGGCAATAATTTTCTTGACCCGTTCTTCAATGCTGCTCACACTCAATCTCCTCTATCGAAGGCCATCCTTCTTGGGTGGCGGTAGTTTATTGGAGGTATAGAAATCCTGCAAGCACCTTGAGAGCAGGAATCCGTAACCAGTTATGAACTCAGTTCATATACATGCCACCGTTGACATGCAATGTCTGCCCCGTGATATAGGATGCAGCATCACTGACTAGAAATTCGACCGCATGAGCAATATCTTCTGGGCTACCCAACCTTCCCAGCGGGATCTGTGAAAGTAGCGTCTGGCGCTGCTCGTCAGCAAGATCATGTGTCATGTCTGTCTCAATAAATCCAGGTGACACCGTATTCACAGTGATATGGCGTGAACCCACTTCACGAGCCAAGGCCCGGGTAAATCCTTCCAGACCAGCTTTGGCAGCCGCATAGTTGACTTGCCCGCCATTGCCGGTAGAGCCCACAACTGAGCCAATATTGATAATGCGTCCATAACGTTCGCGAGTCATGCCTTTGAGACTTGCCTTCACGGTACGGTAAAGCGCACTGAGATTGGTATTGATCACATCGTCCCAGTCATGTTCTTTCATACGCAACATCAAGGTATCACGCGTGATACCCGCATTATTGACCAAGATCACGGGCACCCCGAAGTGAGTCTGGATCTGGGCAAATGCATGCTCAACAGATTCCTGACTACGAACATCCAGCACCATACCTACGCCCTGCAGACCTGCTGCAGCAAGGCCATCTGATATAGCGGTGGCACCCTGTTCGGTCGTCGCAGTTCCGATAACAATAATTCCACGTGCAGCCAGATGCAGCGCAATGGACCGACCAATACCCCTTGAAGCACCAGTAACGACAGCAACACGGACCTGACTCATTCGATTAATCCTTTTTGTTAGCGACTACGGCATCACGCATGGCCGACCAACTTTCGGTTGACCAGGCTTGTAATCCTTCATGCTTGCGGGTCAGTCCACAAAGCACCTTGGCAGGCCCACACTCGACGATCTGATTGAGACCCTGAGCCAGTATTTGATCCATAATGGCGACCCATTGCACAGGGGAATATAACTGTTCAAGAACTGCTGTTTTCAGTTGCTCCAGTGTTTCACTGCTACGGGCATGAATATTATGTAGAATCGGCACTCGTGGTGGCCACTGCCAACTGATTTGCTCCATAGCAAATTTCAAGCCAGTAGCCGCTGGACGCATCAAGAGGCTATGTGCCGGCACACTAACCTGGAGAGGCAACACCCTCTTGGCACCACGCGCTTTCAGTGCCTGCATGGCTCGCTCAACGACATGCCGTTCACCAGCGATAACGATCTGTCCAGACATGTTATAGTTGACAGGCTGCACCACTCCCTGGTCTCCAAACTGTGCACACACGTCCTCCACATCGCCGGCGTCGAGACCAAGTATTGCAGCCATTAGACCAGCCTCAGCCGGAACTGCCGCCTGCATTTGCCGGCCACGCTCAGCGACCAACCTGAGACCATCGGCAAAACCGATCACTCCAGCACAAACCAAGGCGCTAAACTCACCCAGACTATGACCAGCCATCAGCGTAGGCATGCCTCCGCCCTGATCAAGCCAACAGTGAAATACTGCGACGCTAGCCGCCAAAAGCACTGGCTGGGTACAATCAGTCTGGTTCAGCCTTTCATCAGGATCATTCAGCATCGTTTCCAGAACATCATAGCCCAATACGGAGCTCGCTTCATCAATCACGTCACGGAAAACAGACTGATCACGGTAGGTCGCCAACATGCCTGTACTTTGTGAGCCTTGACCAGGGAACACCATGGCAAACATCATCATACCCTCTGGCTTAAGATTGATTCGATTGAAAAGATAGTGCGATTCGGGAGGGCAGATTATTTATGGCTTCAGCACGGGCTACGGCAAGCGCATTGAGAAACCCCTGGCGACTGGCCCCACCATGACTTTTCACCACGACACCCGTGAGACCGACCAGACTCGCCCCATTATACAGAGAGGGATCCATCTGTTTTTTCAGGGCTCGCCATATGGGCAAAGAAAGCAATCCGAGCAATTTTCTCCACGGCGAACGCGACACCTCGGATCGTATCCGTTCGGTCAGCAACCGCGCCACGCCCTCGGAAGATTTAAGTGCGACATTACCGACGAACCCATCACAAACAATAACATCTGCTTCATCGCGAAAAATTCCATCTCCCTCAATATACCCCACGTAATGAAGATCTGAATCGATGAAAAGCTGATGAGCTGACTTGATGAGCTGATTGCCCTTGATATCCTCTGAGCCAATATTCAACAAGGCAACACGGGGCTTGGTCATGTCATCCCGTAGTTGGGCCACTAAGGTTCCCATTCGGGCAAACTGAAGGAGATGCTCGGCCTCTACATCGACATTCGCGCCCAGGTCAAGCATGTAGCAATGACCCTTTGATGTTGGAAGCGCCGAAATGATGGCTGGCCGGTCGATGCCCGGATGTGTTTTCAAGAGAAACCGGCTTAATGCCATCAATGCGCCGGTATTGCCAGCACTGACTGCAGCCTGGGCTGCTCCGTCGCGCACTTGCTCAATGGCAAGACGCATGGAAGAGGCTTTTTTCTGGCGCAAGGCAACAGCTACTGGGTCGGAAGACAACACACATTCTTCGGTATGGAGAATGGAGCAATGGGATTTCATGGGGGGACGATCTGCAAGAAAGGGTTGAATCTGTTTTTCGTCCCCAACCAACAAAAAAGAACAGTCTTTGAAGTCTTGCAAAAAATCGGCAATTGCAGGGAGAGTCACACGTACACCGTGGTCTCCCCCCATCACATCGACTGCCAAAGTCACTCGGCTCAAAAGGCAGCCCCAATACGCCGCTTATTCTTCGTCGTCCGCAACCACCGGAAACAACTGGCGGCCACGATAAAAGCCATCGCGAGTCATACGATGCCGGCGATGTGCCTCACCCGACTCAGCATCAAAGCTGACCGTAGGTGCGCTCAATGCATCATGGGCACGCCGCATGTCACGACGTGAACGAGTTTTTCTGTTTTGTTGAACAGCCATAATTACTCCCGGGCAATGCCCTATTCAATTCACAAATCCGGTCCGAAAAAAACTCATGTATCCTTTTTTTCGGAGAGGTTTTCGGAAAGCAAAGCTCCCAAACCTGCAAAAGGCCTCACTCGCTCCGAAGCATGGTCACGAAACTGTCCTGGATCATCAGGCTTAGCAACAAGCCCAGCCAAAGTACAGTGTTCGTGCCTCGGTATCATCGGAACCGATAGCAAAAGCTCATCCTCAACCACGTCAGCAAGCATGAGACAACCTTCTTCATCCATCAGCAGGTAGTCTTCATCATCCCGTACCTGCGCTTCATCCTGCATCACTCGAAAATCAATGGTTTCATCAACAGCCCAGTCCATCAATTCCAGGCAACGCTGACATGACAATCGCAAAATTCCCTGCACGTGCAGCCTAGCCCTGATCTGTTGGTGGGGATCCAAACTAAACTGGATTTCCACCTGACATGGCTGACTCGATGCATCAACCACCGTCGCCAATCGCTGCATTCGATCGAAATGCACCGAGGTCTTTAATATGGAGCCCCGGTCAGCCCAGCGACGGGCATCAATTCGGGCATTCAGATCTGATCGGTGCTCAGGGGCGGACATAATAGGCACTTACCTTGCATTTGTAAAGACATCCGGCACATATTCCAACACAATTATGAAGCAATCATCTGATCCAATGGCGCTGGTGGCACTTGTAACATCTCAACCTCAACCTGATTACGCCCAGCATGCTTGGCTCGATACAAAGCAGTATCAGCCGCCTCGAACAGACGCAATGCATTGAGTTCATCACTTGGGTTATGACAGGCAACTCCAACAGAAATGGTCACCCTTTGACCCAATGCTTTGGGGTGAAATATAGCAAGATTCTCAACACCACGCCGCAGTCGCTCAGCTTCCTCATAAACATCATGCACAGAAGCATCAGGCCAGACAACGACGAACTCCTCTCCCCCAAAACGGGCAACCAGATCTCCTGAGCGCCGCGAAGCTGTTGAAAGAACAGTAGCTACCCGCCGCAAACATTCATCACCAGCAAGATGCCCACAACTATCATTATATTGTTTAAATGCATCCACATCGATCACCATAACACCAATACTGGCCCCCATGCGCGCAGCCCGACGACACTCAAGATCAAATCGTTCTTCAAAGCTACGGCGATTATGCAACCCGGTTAGAGAATCACGTAACGATTTCTGTTCCAGAAGTGTATTGGAGGATTTCAGCAAATCACGTTGTCGTCGCACTTCACGCAACTGAATATAAAGATCCCTGCTACCCTTATCCAAAAAATATGCCCCAGCACCCAACATCAAGCCTGCCGCCAGTATCGCTGAGCACTCCACGAACCAGACACTTGCAGGCTCATGCCGAACCATCGTGGATATGCCGGCATGCATGACGGCGCCAATTAACATAAGCCAAGTTGCTATTCGCAAAGGCAACCGCATCAAAATGACGGCAAACATCCAACCTAGCAACATGGCCAACAAATAGAGATGACGAAACTCTGAAGGAGCCAGAACTGAAGCCCACTCCACCGTCACCATTACCAAAAAACAAAAGGCCGCTTGTACCCATTGGTGTACATAAAGATCCCGTACCGCCATGAGAGCTATAGCTACCGCAGCAACCGTCAGCGCACTAGCTGCAGCACGCACAACAAAAGCATAATGTACCGTTTGCTCAAAAAGAGAATAATCAACCCAGGAAAGAACGAGATACAGTACTGCCCCACCTACAAGGGACAACTGAAAATGTCGCGAAAACATCTCCCAAAGAAAGCGACGGTAATGCGCCTCTTCATGAGAACAGAAACGCTGTTCCAAGGGACTACATTCGGGCTTGCAGCAACAGGACCCTGCCAAAGGAACTTGTACACTATTGCCGTGGCTCACATCACTCACCCATTCATCCATCATAACCATGAGTTATTCTTATATTCATACTCAGGAATCATACCGCCTTCAAACCTGAGTGTCGAGAAAAAAATATTTACAGATCAATGCGAAGTACCTGACTAATGCTTCTTCAGCAGCGTATTGAGGTCTAGACCAACTGACACCCCAAGGAGAAACATCGGCTGAGAATTTAGCGTTGTGCCTTCAGAAGAAATTCGTCGGTTTACCCCCATATCTCCGTAAAATTCAATTTTGGTAAAATGCGTGACGCGCTGGTATCCCATTTCAAACCCAGCACCTAGTATTCTCTGGTCTTGAGAGCCAACTTGCTTGGTGTCCACCTGACCGGCAAAACCCCCAAAGAAGAAGCCACTGACATTCTTGTCCTGTTCAATGTACCGCCGAGCACTCACATTGATATTCCAGTTGTAATTGACCAACGGGAACTCTCCTGCCCGAACCTCAATGTTACCAAGTGCATTGCCGA
>JAJZUM010000062.1 GCA_021848605.1 Pseudomonadota bacterium
GGGTTACGGCTCGGCATTTTTATGAAGCTTTTCCAGGTCGGGAAGCGCTTCTGTGTGCTCTGTATGATCAGATCATCGTGACTTTGCAAGATGCCATTGCGGCGGCTGTTGCTGCCGAGGGGGAGCCTGGCGTACGCATTCGGCTGGCTGTGGGTGCCCTGGTAAAGCATTATTTGCAGGACTGGCGCAAGGCACGCGTTGGTGTTCTTGAGGTGGTGGGTGTCAGTGTTGCCATGGAGGTTCATCGTCGACAGGTCATTCACGATATGGCGGCAATTTTGGAGCGATTTCTGGATCGGTTAGCAGGCTCGGGTACAATTCCCAAAGGTGATTATCATGTGCTTGCCGTGGCCATGGTGGGTGGGATCAATGAAGTCATGGCGGAGTGGTTAACCGGGCAGCATGAAAGTGTGAGTCAACTTAGTGAAGAAGTGGTGCGTATCCTTGAAGCGACCATTCAGGGTTTAGCCCTGCCTCAAAATCATTGGACGACATTAAAAACTAAATTGCTCAGCTAAGTCCAAATTTGGCTTCCACTAACGTGTAAAAAATGTGCAGGGATTCCTGGCGAATTTTTTGCATGATCTGGTCTTTTTCCTCGGCGTTGAGTGCCATGAGGACCATCAAAGGTTGATCCGCCAGTTCGAAAAAATGGGCAGCATGCAGTCGATGAGTCGCGCCAAAACCTTGGCTGGCCGGAACGATGGTGGCTCCTCGGAGTCCTGTGTCCCTTGCCAAATCTAGCAACCAGTTGCTCAGACTTTGATGGTTATGCATCCGGTTTTGCTCAATATAGAACGTCAACAGATATCCGTTCATGACGATCTCCTTAGATGGTTTTTAACAGACTGTAAAGTACGATGCCCAATGCGGTCATCAGCAGTGATCCAGACACATGAATGGCCACAGCGAGACCAGCCCAGCCGGGACGGCCGGTCTGCAGGAGCGTGGTAACTTCCGCAGAAAATGTGGAAAAAGTGGTCAGCCCCCCAAGAAAACCGGTGGTCACAAATAAACGCCACTGTGGATCAATGTGCGGAGACTGAGAAAAAAATGACATAGCCAAACCCATAAGGAGACCGCCAAGCAGATTGGCCACTAGCGTGCCAGGTGGTAGTACGGGAAAAAGGCTATTGAGTGAAATGCCCAGAATCCAGCGCAGTAGCGCACCCAAGGACGCTCCCAGAGCGATAAATAAGGCGTGACGCATCATCATGAATATTGCTCCATAGCAGCGAACTGGCTTCATGCCGAAAACAGCACACCAAACCATTCCTCATGGAGCTCAATCATGCATGATTAGTACGGTCCTGGCAACTTAAGCAGAATATCATCTCCAAGAATGCATGCGTACCTGTAAATGCTTATCCTAATTTTGCAGAGATTTTCTAGCAATCATATGTATGATCCGTGGGTATGGACACGACACAGGCCAGCTCAAGATGAGTACGGCTGTTTTTGTCACCAGTATCATCTGGGCTGTATTGGGGGCTTGTTTTTTAAGGCTTTTGGTTTTTTTCCTGTATGAGTTGGTCTTGCTTGTGGGCAAAAGCCTCCAGACGTTTTTGCATAAGTGTCAGCTGCTGTATTTTGTCATCTTGGTTGAGGTTCGGATTTTGTAGAATCGATAATTGGTCAACCGTGAGGCTGTTGACAAGGTGAGGTTGGGGAAAAAGCGCCTGGTCAATATCAGCCCCTAGATAGCGGGTACGCAATTGGTCAATTTGGGCCTGCTCGCTGAGAACAATACGGCTGTTCAGCGCTGCGTGGTTATGTGTCTTTTGGTGTTGTGCCAAGGCATCTTCGTAGTTGCGGTAATTGTGGTAAATCAGCATGGCCTTGGCGACATCCTCAGGACCAAGTTGTAACTGCAGGTTCCGCTGCATGTCTGCATCAATATTAGTTAATCCATGGCCGAAATGGGCATCGAAAAACTGACGCAGATGCCGATCAATAATCAGGTGTCCATGTGTATCGAGGCGTAGATGGGGAAAGGTTGGCTGAGCAGATGCAGACATGATCACAGGTGCAGGTGGTGTGGCTGCGGTCGTTTCGGGCACAGACCGGTTGCCCAACTGCAGTGCCGGTGATGGTGGCGAGGGGGTATAGGCTTTTCGTTGGCTAAGCCAGACAACTGCCACGAGGCTAAGTGAAACCATGAGGGTCAACAGAATAAGTGTTCGGTGCATGGGTGTTAAAATTGTGTTTGGATGCATGCAAGTATAGGCGGTCGGTAAGAAACCGACCGCCCCAAAGCGCGCTCAGCAGCGTTTGATCATTGTGCAGTGATGGAGACCTGAACCGAAGATGCCGACGGGTCATTCTGAATCAGTAGCAGGGTTGCATTAGCTGCCGAAATGACCTGCCCCCCAGAAACCGTCACGTTGTATCCATTCGGATAATGAATGGGTGGAACAAAGATTTGGGTAGGAGCTGATGCTTGCTGAGGGGTGTATGTATAGCTGAATGCTCCACTGTTTGGATCAAAGGATAGCGAGTTGGGGATCCCCGCGGTTGCCTGGGGATAGGTGCGAGACAGTAGAGCCAACTTGCCTTGATTGACGGAGCTGAGATCGCTGTCATTGGTGAACAGGCCTTCTGTGCTAGCAGAACCTGTTGGATCATTGAAGCTTTTGTACGCCCAGTAATCCCAGCTCGTAAGGTATTGATCCGCCAAGTTGGCAACACGGGCAATATCACCAAGATCATTGCCGGAACCAAACTCTGACATAAAACTACTAGCATTCATGCTGCTGCTCGTAGCATTGGCATTGTTGAATACTGTGGTTTCCGGGTTGATGCAACTGGACGGTGTTGAAACCCCAAGCATCTGGGCGATATCGCTCTGCATACAGTAATTATGCCAAGATAAACCCAGATTATAGTTATCGGTTACCGGATTGGATGTATTCAGATAACTTGGGATACCAAAATCAAAAAGGACATTAGGTTCAATCCAGATCATGCCATTTGGATCAACCTGACGGATACCTTCTTGCATGGCTGTTTCAAAAGGCTGGAGGTAATTGGCGTCAAAGTCCTGGCAGCCATTGCTGAAATAGCACAGTGCGAACACAAATCCTGGAGGTGGCTCGTTGATGACTTCGTAGCCCTGTAGATTGGGCTGATTTTGCCATTTGGCTGCAACAGCCTGCAGGGCTTGCTGATAGTACGCCCAAATATTGTTGTTATTGGTATACAGGTGATAATAGGTTAGCTGTACGTTGGGTAATAGGTAGCCAAAAGGAAATCCCGGATTGATCCAGTTTGGGAGGCCGTCGTCATAAACAGCCCAAGAAGGGAATCCTTCACCTTTGAACTTTTCGTTATAAAGATCCTGGTGAAAGTCGAGAAGAACATAGATGTTCCGTGCTGCCAAAAGTTGCACAATGCGGTCAACACTGTTCAGGTAATTGTTGTCGATCACACCCTGTTGTGGCATGACACCGGAAAACAGGACGCCAAGGCGAACACTGTTGAACCCCTGGGCGGCAAGCCAGTCAGCATCGGCCGCAGTAAATCCGGCCAGAGTATCAGGTGGAAAATAAGGGGCTTGTTTCCATACCACGTTCATGCCGTGAAGCATGACGACACGATTTTGATCATCCACCAGCCAGCGTCCTTGACTGTGCAGTCCGGCCATGGCCAGTAACGGCCAGATCAGGCTGGCCAGGACCATCAGAAACTTCATAGAGATGCGTTGCATGATGCGTTCCTCAGCGTTGTAATTTTTTTTATTTCAGCCAGTTCTTCTCAGAAGAGGCCAAAAAATTATTTTTTAAGCAGGCACATTCTAACAATCAGCCATGAATCAGCGAGATGCTTGACCGAATTTGCGATTAGCATGACCTTGAATGGGTATCAAGTTATCTCTCGCTGAGAGACTTAGCTTTTATTCCGCCTCAGATCCGAGTCTACGAAATGGACGATGGTTTCCACCATCCAATCGCTGAAAACTTTCATTCGGCGAGAGATATAACGACGATGTGGATAGATAAGTTGAACCGGAATTGGTGGAGCGCGCCAATCTAACATCACTTCGACCAGACTGCCGTTTTGTAGATATTCGCGGACGTCGAACTCAGGGATTTGAATCAACCCCATACCGGCAAGACAGCACGCAATATAGGTCTCCGCATTATTGACTGAAACTTTTGCTGACATGAACAGCTTCTGCCGTTCACCCTTCTCAATCCACTCCCAAGGAGCAGGGCGAGCGTCTGTTGGCGAAGCGTAGTTAACTGCAAAATGGCTCGACAGATCAGAAGGTTGTTGCGGGGTGCCGTAATGGGCGAGGTATGAGGGGCTCGCACAGTTAATCAAGGTGAAAGCACCAAGTTTGCGGGTCACCAAGCTGCTCGATTTCATTTCGCCAATACGCAGTGCACAATCAACTCCCTCATGCACAAGGTCAATTGCTCGATCGCTTGATCCAAGCTCAAGTTCAAAGCCCGGATGACGATCTAAGAACGCTGGTAGGGCTGGTGCAACGATACATCGCGCGATGCGGCTGGGAAGATCAACGCGTAAGCGGCCTTGCAGTGCTCGTGTTGTGGGCAGGAACAACTTTTCAAGCTCTTCACCTTCAGCTACTAATGACTCCGCACGTTCCAGCAATGCTTCCCCATCCTGTGTCAGGCTCACGCGCCGGGTGGTGCGATTGAGCAAACGAGCCCCCATGCGTGCTTCGAGTTGCTGGATTGCTAACGAAACCGTTGGTCTAGGTAAATTCATCTGGTCTGCGGCATTGGTGAACCCGCCGCTGTTTGCAACCCTGACAAAGATGCGTAGCTGGTCAAGAAAATCCATTATTTGTAATAAAATCTGGATAATTAATCCAGATTTTATGCCTTTATCTGAATATTTTGTCCCAATATCATACACCAAGTCTACCAATACACAAAGGAGCACCTCATGTCTATGCACACCATCCAGGGCAAGACCGTCTTGATCGCTGGCGGCGCCAAGAATCTAGGTGGCCAGATTGCACGCGATCTGGCCGCGCAAGGAGCAAAGGCGATCGTTATCCACTACAACAGCACCACCACCAAGGGCGATGCCGATGCCACTGTTGCAGCGTTGAGGGCAGCGGGCGTGCAGGCCGTTGCTTTCCAATGTGATCTGACCACCAAAGGTGCAGTTGACAAACTGTTCGCTGATGCGATTGCAGCGGTAGGTCGCCCTGACATTGCCATTAACACGACTGGCATGGTTATCAAGAAACCTATCCTCGAGATCACTGAGGTGGACTACGACAAGATTTTCGCGATCAATTCCAAGACCGCATTCTTCTTCATTCAGGCTGCCGGCCAGCACCTGAACGACGGTGGCAAGTTGTGTACCATCGTTACCTCGTTGCTGGGTGCCTTCACCGGTCAGTATTCGATCTATGCCGGTTCGAAAGCCCCTGTAGAGCATTTTACTCGTGCTGCTTCAAAGGAGTTTGGTCCGCGCGGCATTTCAGTGACGGCGGTGGCACCCGGTCCAATGGAAACACCCTTCTTTTACGGACAGGAGACCACCGAGTCAGCAAACTACAACCAGAACGCAGCCGACCTGTCCAAGTTCACGAAGACGGGTCTGACCGACCCTGAGGACATCGTGTCGCTCGTGCGTTATCTGGTCGGCGAGGGCTGGTGGATCACCGGTCAGACAATTCTTGCCAATGGCGGTTACACCACCAAGTAATCAAGGAGCGCAACCATGAAGACCACAGGCAACACCATTCTCATCACTGGCGGCGGTTCGGGCATAGGCGAGGCGTTAGCGCATCGCTTCCATGATCTAGGAAACAAGGTCATCATTGCAGGGCGGCGTAAGGAAGTGCTCGAAAAGTCCCGTGCTGGTCGCTCTGGCATCCACACCCTCTCGCTCGACGTGGGCAGTGCGGAAGGCATCGCCGATTTCTCACGGCGCCTGCTGAGCGCCTACCCAAGGCTCAACGTGCTGATTAACAACGCAGGCATCATGCGCTTCGAGAAGTTGGGTGCTCCACGCAATCTGGGCGACGCAGAGGAAACGATCAATACAAACTTACTGGGTCCGATCCGCATGATCGATTCGTTGATTGAGCATCTCGTCAAACAGCCTGATGCGGCTATAGTCAATGTTACCTCGGGCCTAGCCTTCGTGCCGCTGACTGCTTCTCCCACTTATAACGCGACTAAGGCCGCAATCCACTCTTATACCGTCTCGTTACGCGATGCACTCAAGGGTAAGGTAGAGGTGATCGAACTGGCTCCGCCAGCAGTACAGACTGGCCTTACCCCAGGCCAGGAAAATCGCCAGGGCTACCTGCCGCTGGATATCTTCGCTGCCGAGGTTATGGATTTGTTTAAGCAGCAGCCTACACCAAGTGAAATATTGGTCAAGCAGGTGGGTTTCCTGCGCTTTGCCGAAGCGGAGGGAAGATTTGACCAGACAGTTACTCAACTCAACGAATTCGTGACTAAGGTCAGCGGCCACTAGCCGACGAATATTGCTAGCAGTTCCATCGTGGTATAACTCAGGAAGAGATATACCACTTTCTGTACCGACCGTGCGTGGATTGCAATGGATACCACAGGAACGCCTTGGATGAAGAAGTCAGTATTTATGCGGCGTTAGGTGGTGATTTTGGACTTTCTTGGATGTCTTTAGAAGTATCAATGGTGCCGGAGGTCGGACTCGAACCGACACGCCCTCTCAGGCAGTGGATTTTGAGTCCACCGCGTCTACCAATTCCACCACTCCGGCTTGGGCAGGTCATTATAAGGATATGAAACGTTTCGTCAATGCTTTTGCAGTCAAGATTAGGGTTTTAAGCTGTTTGGGGTGGGGTGAAATCGGTATAATCGGCTTTTGAGGGTGCGGCACTGGTTCCGAAACCCAAGGGGGTATGCATGCGTTTTGTCGATGAAGTCAGCATTCGTGTCGAGGCGGGCTCAGGGGGTAATGGCTGTGCCAGTTTTCGTCGAGAGAAATTCATCCCCTTTGGTGGTCCTGATGGTGGGGATGGTGGTCATGGTGGCAGTGTCTGGGTTGAGGCCGTTGGAAATGCCAATACGCTGGTGGATTATCGCTATACCCGTCAATTCAAGGCGGAGCGTGGCAAGAATGGTATGGGGGCCCAGTGTACCGGGCGAAGTGGTGAGGATCTTAGCCTGAAGGTGCCGGTGGGAACCACGGTTCTTGATGAGGATACCGGTCAGATTCTCGCGGATTTAGTCGAAGAGGGGCAGCGGGTTCTTGTGGCTTCAGGAGGAAAGGGAGGCCTTGGCAACCTGCATTTCAAAAGCTCAACGAATCGGGCGCCACAAAAAGCCCTGCCTGGATTGCCCGGAGAAATGCGACAGTTGCGGCTGGAGTTGCGTGTTGTTGCGGATGTCGGGTTGTTGGGACTTCCAAATGCGGGCAAATCGACCCTGATTCGTGCAGTTTCGGCAGCACGCCCTAAGGTGGCGGACTATCCCTTTACGACTTTGGTACCAAACCTTGGTGTGGTTGACGTGGGATTGCATCGGTCTTTTGTACTGGCGGATATTCCTGGCATTATCGAGGGCGCGTCCATGGGGGCCGGGCTGGGTATTCGCTTTCTCAAGCATCTTTCCCGTACCCGTATCCTGATTCATCTGGTTGATATTTGTCCGGTTGATGGTTCCGATTGGCTGCAACAGGTTCGTGTCATCGAGCACGAATTAGAAACCTATTCAGCAACGTTGGCGACGATGCCGCGTTGGCTTGTGTTAAACAAAATTGACCTGCTTAGCGAGGAAGATCGGCAGGCTGCTTTGGATCGCGCCAAAGATGAGTTGGGCTGGCAGGGGCCGTTGGTGGCGATCTCCGGTGTGGCGGGACTGGGGACTGAAGCACTCAGTCAGGCGCTGATGACCCAGATCGAACACATGCGCATTGAAGATGGAAATCCTGAGGTTCGTGAACAACGCGACCGGATGCGCCTGCAGATTGAGCAGGAAGGGCGAGAACGGATCAAGGCACTGGCAGAACGGCGTCGCGCTGAACGACGGGGTGAGGATCTGGATTCGGATGACGACTGGAACGAAGAGGATTACGATGTTGCCGTTGAATACCGTCGCTGAGGCTTATCAGCGGGATTTGTCGTCTGTTCATCGTCTGGTGGTCAAAATTGGTTCTGCCCTATTAACGGCTGATGGCCAAGGACTGGATCGACAAGCCATGCGTCAATGGGTTGAACAGCTTGCTGCCCTTCAGAAACAATCCATGCAGGTCATTCTTGTTACAAGTGGAGCCGTGGCTGAGGGGATGGTGCGCATGAATCTTGGTGCACGCCCTGAGGATTCAGCAGCCTTGCAGGCCTGCGCGGCCATCGGGCAAATGGGACTGGTCCAGGCATGGGCCGACTGTTTTATGGAGCATGGTGTACAAACCGCGCAGATCTTGTTGACTCACGATGATCTCAAGCATCGTCAGCGTTACCTGAATGCGCGCCAGACCATCAGGACATTGGCTGATTGGTCGGTGATTCCAGTGATTAATGAAAATGATACGGTAACGACTGAAGAAATCCGTTTTGGCGATAATGACACTCTGGCTGCACTGGTTGCTAATCTGGTTGAGGCGGACATTCTTGTTATCTTGACCGATCAGGAAGGTATGTTTGATCGTGACCCGCGTCGTGATCCTGAGGCTCGTCTATTTCATGAAGTGCGGGCGATGGATGATCAGCTTTTGGCGATGGCCGGTGGCGGTGGTCAGCTCGGTCGGGGTGGGATGCTGACCAAAGTTCGGGCCGCCCGGCTGGCGGCTCGCTCCGGAGCGGCAACCCTGATTGCTTCCGGACTTCAGTATGGCGTGCTGACCCGGTTGTTGGCGGGTGATTGCCTGGGAACTTTATTTGTGCCTGATCAGCAGCCACTGGCAGCTCGAAAACAGTGGCTGGCTGCGCATTTGCAGCATGCAGGACAACTGGTTCTAGATGATGGTGCAGTGCGTGCCTTACGGGAACAGGGACGTAGTCTGTTGCCGGTTGGTGTGTGTGCGGTGCAGGGCAATTTCCAGGCAGGTGAAGTGGTAGCTTGTCTGAACCAACAAGGCCAGCGCGTAGCCGTTGGCATGATTAACTACGATGCGGAGCGGGCGCGAAAAATCATTGGACTGTCCTCAGAGCGAATCAAGGACATCCTAGGTTATCTGGATCATCCGGAGATGATTCATCGCGACAATCTGGTGATGGATGGTGTGATGGGCTTACGATGAGCAGAAGGCGCTGATCTGCTTCTGGATTTCTTTCATGCGCGCTTCCTTGTCATCCTCGGACAATATGACTGCCTGGCCGGTTTTAGGGTCCATCTCGCGTACTCTGCCATGTTCGTTCATGACTGTCAGGTCTTCCCGGAGTTGTCGGCAGCGTTCGATATTATCTTTAGCGGCAGCATCAGCACGGGCTTTGGCTTTGGCTGCCGCTGCAGCACGGGCAGCATCTTTGCTGTCGGCTTGCGCTTGTTGATCCTGTTCCTTGCTGAGTTGCTTGATTTCACTGCTGGCATCCGAGGATGGGGCTGCATGAATCTCAAGTTTTTGTACATCTTTTCCTGAAGCATTGTTGGGGGCAGAGTCGGAGAAGTGAGGAACTCCCTGAGCATCTACCCATTGGTAAATGGTTCCGGCCATACAACTGCATGCCGAAAGCAGCATAAGACCAATAATTCCGCTCCTCAATGGCATACCTTGATTCTCCTGTTGGCGTTCGGTTCTATGTAGCCAGCATAGATCAACCCTGCCCTTTTTTCATCTGTTTGTGGCCACCCTTCTTTAAGAATCTTGTTGAACGTTAAGAACCATATTAAAGACCCTGGGCTTGCTCAGGTATGAAAGGCTGTGCCGGATTTGATGTGCGGATCCACATGCACAAAAAAAGGCGATTCTTTGGTCACGTGGCGGGTGCGTTGCATGATTTCCTGCATTTTGATGAGAATCAGATTGATGGCAACAGGTTCGGCAGGAATCGGAGCAATGGCAACATCACAGCGGGCTTTGCCCGAACTGAAGGACTGATGCTGCCGCAATTCGGTACAGAGACTACGTGCAAGTGCTTCAGCAGCCGTCGTTGAGCTGTCAGCGAGTACAAGAACCAAGTCGCCATCGTTGAGGGCAACAGCAACATCGCAGGCCCGAATGCGTTTCAATATGAGTTCGGCACTGAATTGACGCAACTGACTTTTCAAGCTGCGGCGTTCTTTTTTGGACAAGTCGGGTTTAAGGCCAATATGCAGGCGTACCAGGCTAATAGGCGTCAGGTTACGCTGGTGAAAGGGAAGCAGCCATTGTACCGCTTCATAAAGGCGTTCTTCGGGTTCGAGCCCGGTTCGGGGCATGGCAGTTTTCGCGGTCTGAGCCTGGCGCTGAACACTTGAGATCATCCATGCCACCAATGCGGTGCAAGCCATGATGCCGACCAGCATCTGTAATGGGGTACGGCTGATGGGTTCATGCCACATGAGGCTACGCATCATCATGGCCAGGGTTGCTGCCAGTACATCCATAAGGGTCATCATCAACAGGCTCAGGCCGGAACACCAGCCTGCTTGAACCAGAAGCAAAAGCAGGACAAACCACAATGGAGTGGAAAGGGGTGCAGGAGTATTCAGGATGAACAGTCCGATGCCAAAAAGATCAATACTGTGCCAGATTATCAGCTTGATGACCGAGTTGGGTGTTGGTGCAACCACGATATGGGCTGTGCAGACCAGAACGAACCATAAACCCGTCATGGCGAGCATGGCAGGAGTTGTCAGGGCAACGGGCTGTTCATGAAGGACCAACAGAAGCAGAAGTGCATAAAAGCCGGGAAGCAGACGAATGACGCTATGCATGCGCTGAAATGATGTGTTCGGTCGTAAAGAAAAATCCATAAGGGTTCTCATCAGTCTTGTCGTTCGTCCATACTGAAGGACTTATGATCATTAGTGTATCCGGATCTGAGGCAAATCAGGGTATGACAATAATGTTATCAGTATTAAAAATGGTTTTTATCCTTCTGCTTGTGCTGTGCAGCACTGTGTGTCGGGCGCAGGCGCCTGTTTTGACATGGACGGGTAAAGATCTAGCTCCTGAAAATATGCTGCATAACATGCAATTTCAGATGTATTCCCCACGTGGTTGGGTTGATCTGCCCCATATCAATCTGGGATATCGTTCCGGTCCACTTTGGCTCAGGGTACATTTGTTGAACGTTACGGCGAACAACATCCAGCGTTTGCTTGAAATTGATAATCCCCGTCTGGAGGAAGTGCAGATCTGGCAAGTGACCCCCAAGGGTGAGCAGGTTTCTCTTGAAGTGCGCCATCATGCCCCCTTTGTTTTTTCCCTCAGTATCCCTGCGCACACAGGGCAAACCTGGCTTTTGCAGATACGCTCGCGACACCAGATGATTCTTCCCATTCAGTTGGTTGCGCCGAAAAGCCTGGTTCCTGCACAGATTCAGCATGCCTGGGATCAGGGTGGATTCTATGGCGCCCTGCTTGGCTTGTGGCTCAGTACGTTTTTGTCCTGGTGGTTGAGTCGGGAACTGGTTCTATTTTGGTTGTCTGTCAACCTGCTACCCCTGATCGGTCTGTTGCTCGGTTCGGAAGCGGTATTGTCAACCTGGGGTATTCATACGCCGCTTGAACAGATGAATGCTACGTTCTGGCTGGGTATTGAAAATACCCTTATTCCGCTCTTTATCCGATCTTATCTGGGTTTGGGGCGTATTCCGGTTTTTAGTCGTATCCTCGGTATGGTTAGTGCAATTTCCTTGGCGGCAGCGGTGTTGGCTTTGTTCGAAAACCCGATGCTTCTACGTATTATCTTGCGGCTATTTACGATTGCTCATTTGGTTGTGTTTCCTTTTGAGGCGTTCTGGTCATGGCGACGGCATCAGGGTGTGTCGCGATTCATGTTGCTGAGCTGGATTTTGTTCTTTGTCGTAGCAGGTGGAATCATGCTGCTTCTGGGGGGGTGGTGGCCGGATCATGCTATTTGGATCAGCTTGTTAAAGGGCGCACTCATCGCTTCAGTCTTGTTGGTTACGTTGGGCATTGGTTTGCGTATTCTGGAAATCCAGCAGGAGCGACAGAACGCTGAACGTTCGATTGTTCGTGCCGAAGCGCAGCATGCAGCCCAAAGTGAGTTTATGACCACCATCAGCCATGAACTGAGAAATCCGCTGGGCGCCGTTTTGGGATCTATTGAGCAGTTGCGGCTTTCGGGCCTGACCGAAGAGCAGCAGAGACTGCTTGTTGCCATGGTTTCATCCTCAGAAAGTTTGCTCAATATCATCAATGACCTTTTTGATTATTCGCTGGTTGAGGCGGGCCAGATTACCCTTGAGCAGCGTGAGTTTGATCTTCAGGCTCTTCTGGTTGATATTCTGGCGATCTTCAAAGCCAAGGCATACCAGAAAGGACTGATTCTGCTTTGTTCTGTCTCGGCTCGCACACCGCAACGGGTCGTGGGTGATGCCGTACGTTTGCGGCAAGTACTTCTCAATCTGGTTTCAAACGCATTGACGCATACGGAGCGAGGTCGCATTGATGTCATGGTCAGTAGTCGCCGAACATCTATGGGTGTGCGCATTGAATGTGCCGTCAAAGATACGGGTGAAGGAATCTCTCCTGAACGTCTGGCGCATGTTTTTGAGCCGTTTGCCAAGGGTCAGTCCGATGCTCAGCTGTCATCGGGTATCGGTTTGACGGTCTGTCGCAAGCTATGTCGACTCATGGGCGGCGATATTTCGGTAGAAAGTCATTTGATGCAGGGTTCAACCTTCAGCTTCTGGATTGAAATGGGGGTCGGCAAAACTCCCGTATCCCGTCAGGAGCCATGGTCAGGGCAGATTTGCCGTATGTTGTTGCTGGATCAGGATCCGGAATATCTGGAACTCATGCAGCGCGAAGCGCGACTGCCAGATTTGTTGATTGATACGGCCGACAGTCTTGAAGAGTGTCAGAAGCTGTTGGCACAGCGTGAATCTGAGAGCCATCCCTATCATTTGCTGATTGCCTCATTGCAGTTGAAGGATGGAAATAGTTTGGGATTACGATCAATGATCGCCAGCTATCCTCAACATGAACTGGCGGGACTGGTGATAACAACGGAGCCCTACTGGCAACCGAATCCAGGACTTTTGCGTCAGGCTGGAATCTCTTCGGCTTTTGCCCGACCCGTCATGGCCTATGAACTGATCAAGATTATTTCCGAGTATTTTCAGCGTGAGCGGCTGGATCAATTCTGGCGTAAAAATCAGCAACGTGAAACTCCCTGGCGGGTGGCCGTTCTGGAGCATCGTAGTGGTTCGCGCAGTGTGGTCGTGGCCATGCTTGAGCATTTAGGAATTGTGCCTGAAGTCTTTGTTGATACCCACCAGTTCCAGATGTTGATGCAGCAGAATCCAGGAGCGGTTGATTTGCTTTTGCTGGATTGTGAAATTGAAGATGTCGATCCGTTTGATTTTGTACGACAGTGGCGAAGTCATGAAGCTCAATTGAGCCTGCATCGACTCCCGGTTCTGGGTATGACCAATTTATCCTCGCAGACCCGTTATCAGGAATGCATGGCTGCAGGACTTTCGGATTTGGTCTTTAAACCCGTACAGGTTCATGAGCTCAAGTCTAGGCTTGAGTATTGGCTGGATGTACAAGTGATGCCTTAAATGCGCCACCCGTTTTTGCGCGAGGGGCTCCACCCAATTTTATGATTGGGTGGAGGGGGATAGCGCCCGGCGCGTAGCGGCGGTTAGTTTTC
>JAJZUM010000001.1 GCA_021848605.1 Pseudomonadota bacterium
ATGAGCTTGCCTTCGCGCTCCCATCGCCGCAGCGTTTGCGCTGCAACGCCCAGGAACTCGGCGGCTTCATGAATACTGACCATTTTGCGAGACATTCGCAAAATATACACGAAAGCGCAGGAATGCGTAACTACTATTTTAACTGTTCAAACCCTGTTCTGATGGAAGTGCTTCCTTCGGTTGTGCCCTGCACCGGCATGGCACTATACTGATTCATCTTTGTGATTGTAAGCCCTATCGATCATGTTCAATTCGCTTCTTGATCTTGTCGTGCTCTGGTTGTTGTGGCGTTATGTGCTCAAACCCCTGCTTTCTGCCATCAACCCACCAAATGCACCCCAAAATTACCCACAAGATGAACCTCAATCTGGCTGGCAAAAAAACCGACAGGATCGTGGCACAACTTTGGTGGCCTGTGCGTATTGCGGTGTTTACGTTCGTCAAGACCAGTGCCGTATGGATCATGACAGGTGCTACTGCAGCATGGAGTGCCTGCAGCGGTCTCATTCATGAGCGCGACCAGAACACTCCCCAATTCCAGAGACGCTGATCAACAGCTCTTGACCATTTATGCTGGTTATAGGGTATTACTTGCCGGATTGCTGCTTTTCCTGCAACAACTCGACCTATCTCATCCCGTTTTGGGTCAATTCAATCCACAATCCTTTCATCAGTTGGCAACATTTTATCTCGGCATCACGCTGCTTAGTGTTGTACTCAACAGGGATACAATAGCCAGCCGCACAGTCCGTTCACTGATCATTGTCTTGACCGACATTATCGTTTTGACACTGTTTATCCACAGCAGTGGCGGTGTGGCTTCCAATCTCCCTATTCTGCTTGTGGTCACAACCGCAGCCGGTAATTTGCTTCTCAGGGGACGACTTGGGCTCTTGATCTCTGCTCTTGCAACCCTGGGCCTACTCTATCAGCAACTGCATTTAATTCTGGACAATGGGATTTCCTGGCAAGCATTGTACTCGACAGCCCTACTCGGACTTGGTTTTTTCGCCATTGCCCTGATTCTGCAATCGATCTCGTCACGTATCCGTCAAAGCGATGATCTGGCCCGGCTCCAACAGCAACGCATCCTGCACATGCAGCAGCTGAGCATGGGTATTATCGAGCATATGCATACCGGGATGTTGGTTCTTAACCATCACCGTTCCGTGATCATTGCTAACGTTGCGGCCCTGCGTCTGCTGCATCGTGAAGCCATGGTCGCTCCTGGAGTTGCGCTCGCCAGTCTCTCTCAACAACTCGATCAGGATCTTCTGTCCTGGCTCAGAGAGCCGGATTTTCGCCCGGTTCACTTTCAGAATCAGCCCGATGCTCCATTGCTACGTGCCAGTTTCAGCAAACTTCCCAACCCTGCAGAACAGGAAGATATTTATCTTATTTTTATTGAAGATCAGGGCCGCCTCATCCAGCAGGCTCAACAACTCAAGCTTGCATCACTGGGGCGTTTCACAGCAGGTATGGCACACGAACTACGCAATCCCTTGGCAGCTATCAACCATGCCAGCCAACTGCTTGCTGAATCCTCACTGAGTGAGGATTCCGACCATCGTCTGGTTCAGATGATCACACGCCATGCGCAACGCATGAACCGCATTATTGAAAACATTCTGCAACTTTCCCGACGTCAGGCTTCAAGTGCAGAACGCTTTGATCTCATTAGCTGGCTGGATGATTTCTTTCGGGAATACATCCGACAGGATCCTCAACCGGTTGATCTGGATATGCAGCACAAGCAATCGCCGCTCTGGATTCGCTTTGATCGGGAGCAACTCTATCAGGTCGTCTACAATCTCACCCAAAATGGTTTACGCTATTCAAGACGGCTTGGTAACAACGCCTTGAGCCTGAGCACAGGTACCATCGAACACGGGAAGCCATTTCTGATGTTGACTGATCATGGTCCAGGAATAACTCCGGATCAACAAAAACACCTGTTTGAACCCTTCCACACTACGGAGCCTCAGGGAACAGGTCTTGGCCTTTATCTGGCCCGGGAACTGTGTCAGTCCAACCAGGCCCGATTGGACTGGATCGCTCAGCCAAGTGGCTGTTCTTTTCGCATCACCTTTGCACATCCAGATCGTATTGAAGTACGAGGCCCCTGATGGCACGCATTCTGATTGTTGACGACGAACCTGACATCTGTGAACTTCTGGAAATCACACTGCGTCGCATGAAACTCGATGTTGAAACAACCCAGAGCTTTCGCGGCGCGCTGCGCACCTTACAAATCGAGCACTTTGACCTCGTCATTACCGACATGCAACTGCCTGATGGTAACGGTATGGAACTGGTTCAACATATCCAGAAACAATACCCCAATTTACCCGTCGCCGTTATTACCGCCTTTGGCAGTATTGACCTGGCGACTGCCGCACTTAAAGCGGGTGCTTTTGACTTTGTCTCCAAACCAGTTGACCTAGCTCGTTTGCGGGAACTAATCCAGGCTGCTCTGCAAAAACCCCAGCCCCACAACGAATCATTAACCTTGATGGGACACTCCCAGAGCATGCAACAATTACGCGCCACCGTTGCCAAAGTTGCTCGCGGTCAGGCGCCTGTTTTTATTACCGGAGCTTCCGGAAGCGGTAAAGAACGAGTCGCCCGACTGATCCACGAACTTGGTCCCCGCTCAGCGCAAGGATTTATACCGGTCAACTGTGGCGCCATTCCTGCCGAACTGATGGAAAGTGAATTTTTTGGCCATCGCAAGGGCAGTTTTACCGGAGCCCACGATGACAAAATTGGGCTTTTCCAGGCTGCCGATACCGGCACGCTCTTTCTTGACGAAGTCGCCGATTTGCCACTGCCCATGCAGGTCAAACTCTTGCGAGCCTTACAGGAAAAATCGGTTCGTCCGGTCGGCGCCACTCAGGAAATAGCGGTCAACGTGCGCATCATCGCTGCAACCCATAAAGACATTCAACATGAAGTAGCAGCTGGTCGCTTCCGTCAAGATCTTTTCTACCGGCTGCATGTCATTCCCATACATGTCCCTCCGCTCAAGGAACATCGTGACGACATTCCCATGCTCAGCCAGCATTTCCTTGAGAACATTGCCAGAGACTGGGGTATTGCCCCACCCCGACTAAGCTCACAAGCACAGGCTGTACTTCATTCTTATGATTTTCCGGGAAATGTTCGGGAACTTCAAAACATTCTGGAACGGGCGATGACGCTCTCTGATCAACAGATCATTGACGCTGAACACTTGCAGTTACCTGTCGCAACTCCCACCCAACCAAGCACGACTGGCCTGGTTTATCGGCCTGAAGAACATCCTCTGGAAGATTTTTTGCTCGCCATTGAGCGACAGGCCATTCTTGATGCTCTGGCCACCCACCGCGGCAATCGCACCAAAGCGGCCAAACACCTCGGTTTAACGTTTCGATCCCTACGCTATCGCCTCAAGAAAATGGGCTTTTCCGAAGAGGACAACGATGAAGCAGCAGAAGATGGAACCCGTGATGTTTGATGGCAAGCGGGTCGAGCGCACCCTCATGGGTACTGCTACACTTCACGAATTACAGTTTCTGGAACCCGCCTGAACCATGAATCTCGCTAAGCATTTTTGCACAAAACTGATTCTGTGTACGCTACTGCTGCTTGGCGGAGTGTACCCGCATGGCTGGAACCATGTTCAGGCCGCAACCTTGGGCAACAAACAAACGAGCCAGAGTCATGCCACCCATCGTTCCCAAAAAATTGCGGGCCATAACACTGCAGGTGATTCCAGTGATGCCCTGGCACTGAGCGAAGAGGAAGTTGACCGTCTCAAGATTGAACAAAAAGATTTGTTGCGCCGTCGTAAAGCCCTCGAAGTCATGCTGGCGGAAAGCAGACGTCTGTTCAAGCTCAAAGAGCAACGTATCCAGGCTCTGCAGGAACTGCTGAGCCAGGAACGTGCTCCTACCAAGGCAAATAATGCTCGATAAACGAATCCTTACTGCCCAATCCTGCCACTGACCTGATTTTCCTGCTGATTAAGCGTCCGCTGCTCCTGTCTGCTAATGTGACCACCGTTCTGCCGTGCCATGTCACGTTCCTCTTGACGTAGGGCATGATCCTGACGATGCAGACGGGCAGCCTTCTGGCGGCTCATGTCACCTTCCTTCACTTCCCTGTTGATACGCTGATTTTGCCGTTGCAAGCGGTCATTGACCTGCTCCCGACGCGGATGATGCTTGCCCCAAGCCTGATCATCGGCATGTGCAAAACACATCAAACAGCTAAACGCAAGAATAAGCATTTTTTTCATCGAAATGATCTCTTTTGTGGTTGGTCCATCAATAACGACTTAATACTAGTCGACGTTGACCAACCTTAACGATTTCTGACCCAACGAAGGCTGAAAATTTCGGAAATTTCATAAATCACTTGCAACAACTTGGTCGATCGCCACCAGGGGCCCGGCCAAAAGATCGCAAAACTAAAAAGCGGGTGAGGCACTTTGGTCCTCTCCCGCCTTTTTATCATCCGATCAGTCAGCCACCCTAATCGGTTAGAACAACTCAATAGTGCACTTCCTAACGATCCGATTTAAACAATGTCCCCTATTTCGGGCGGAAAAGTAGGATAATCAATGCCTGCCCAGCGCTCAACAATGCGTACAACCTGGGCACTGTATCCCATCTCATTGTCATACCAGATATACAGGGTCACATGCTGACCGTTGACGATCGTCGCTTGGGCATCAAAGACTCCAGCTGCACGCGATCCAACAAAGTCAGTCGACGCCACTTCTGTCGAGTTGGTGTAGTCAATCTGACGTTGATAACGTGAACTGAGCGCCACTTGGCGCATAAACTCGTTGACCTCATCACGGCTAACAGCCTGGGGTAAGGTCAGATTCAGGATTGCCATCGATACATCAGGTGTCGGCACGCGAATCGAATTTCCAGTCAGTTTGCCCGCCAGTTCAGGAAGTGCTTTGGCAACTGCCTTGGCTGCACCTGTTTCGGTAATAACCATGTTCAGGACAGCCGAACGACCACGTCGATCCGACTTGTGATAATTATCAATCAGGTTCTGGTCATTGGTATAGGAATGAACGGTTTCAACATGGCCAGCGATCAGTCCAAAACGATCATTCATCACCTTAAGCACCGGCGTGATGGCATTGGTTGTACAGGATGCTGCCGAGATGATCTGTTCATCGGCCGTCACTTCATGATCGTTGACACCACTGACAATATTCTTGACATCACCCTTGGCGGGTGCGGTCAGCATAACCCGGGCAATGCCTGGACGTAAATGACGCGACAGTCCGGGTCGATCCTTGAGTTTGCCGGTATTGTCAATCAGAATGGCATCGTGGATACCGTACTCGGTGTAGTCCACGTCTTCTGGATTACTGGCGTAAATAATCTTGATGTAATTACCATTGGCAATGATCGCGTTCTGTTCTTCATCAATCGCAATCGTACCTTCAAAAGGGCCATGAATCGAATCGCGTCGCAACAGTGAAGCCCGCTTTTGCAAATCACCTTCTGTGGTTTTACGAACCACCACAGCTCGCAGACGCAAACCTTCACCACCACCAGCCTTTTCAATGATCAGACGTGCCAGAATACGGCCAATCCGTCCAAAACCGTAGAGTACCACATCCTGGGGTTTAGCTGACTTGGCTTTGCCAAGGACATCGGCCAGCTCACGGCGCAAGAACGCAACAGGTGTCAGATCTTCTTTCTCCTGACGATACATAATGGCCAATTTACCAAGATCAACACGACAAGGCCCTAAATCGAGTTCCAGAAGACCCTGCAGGAGCGGATAGGTATCGACAGCGGAAAGATCACCCGCGATCATGCGTACTCGACGATGGTGTTTCAAAATCTGGATTACGGAGCGGTTCACCAAGGAACGTCCATAAATCACTACGACCACATTGCGCTCACGATACAAACGACCAATCATCGGAATCATGGTCTCGGCCAGTGCTTCTCGATTTTTCCAACGTCCAAAATGATCGTCTGAAAGGTTTTTTAGGGTATCCGCTAAGCTCATGTCCAGTCCTCAGGCTATAGTCCGTGCGTAGTGTAACGATATTTTCACATCATCTAAAGAGTCAGCTTGAAGCAATTCGTCTGTAACTGACCCAGATCAGGAAAGGGTGTGTCCCAAGAGCCAATCGAGGTACAATGGATGCACCCAACAAACAGGACCTTATAGTGAATCAGCTGCATCCCTTTTATTTTGATGATCTGCACGTTCGTGGCTGCCTGGTGCAACTGGATGCCCGGCTGATTCCCGATGGACAACGGCAGACTGAAAACCCGGCCAGCATCGACCTGGTCGGGCAGGCACTGGTGGCTGTAGCCCTTATGTCTTCAGGGTTGAAGGGTTTTGAATCATTGCTGTTGCAAACCCGCGACATGGGCCCTATTCAACTGCTGCTGGCCGAATGCACCCATGAAGGGCATCTGCGTGGTGCAGCACATCTTCGGCAAGGCAACATTGACAGCATCGAAGGTGGTCAGCTGCTTATGTCGCTGGAAGCTCAGGGACAACGCTTTCAAAGCATTGTACCACTGGCTACCGACCTGGCCAGCAGTATGGAACTGTACTACCAGCGCTCGGAACAACTGCCAACCCGGCTGATCATTCGCTCCAACTCGTCCCGCTTTGCCGGCATTCTGCTCCAGGTAACAGCCACCACCAACCCCAATCAGTCACTGCAGGATTTCGAGCACGCGCTTGCCCTGTTAAATACCATCAAGGATGAAGAGTTACTGCAGCTTGAGCCCGCCACACTACTCAATCGATTGTACCATGAACACGCCTGCAGACTTCTGGATGGCCAGACTTTGCATTTTGTATGCCGCTGCAGCAGGGAACGATCCTTGCGTGCATTACAGACCCTTGGCAACGATGATTTGCACGAACTCTTCGTCGAGCAGAATGGCCGGGTTGAAGTGCGTTGCGATCTTTGTCGCACCCCCTACATCTTTGTACCCACCGACGTGCTCACCCATCACTGAGCCAGGTGCGGCAAAAACGCCATCAATTCCCTGAGTTGTTTGCAAAACTGCCGCCACAACCAGAAATCACTCAGGAGCAGTAGCACGAGCCAGAGCAAGGCATGTGGCAAAAGAAGCACAAAAGGATAACTAAAAAACGGAGCAACACCACTGCGCAGTTCAATCTCCAGCTGACGTCCACGCAAGACCACCTGGGCATGAAAACCTGAAAAGAAGGGGCGCAAACCTGACGTCCTTACCAAGAGATCACCATCTAGGTTGCGGATGGCGAGCGTTCCGGGAAAGTATGCCAGAGCCAAGTTGGCAGGAAACACATCCACAGGACGATCCAAGACCCATGTTGCCAATCGTTTACCCATCTGCCACCAGTGCTGCTCGTCCAGACACCCCATCCAGACATCCACTAACCGTCCAAAGAGACACGCCATGACCAGCAAAGCAAGACTCATGACGGTTCGGTCTCATCAGGTTCTGCCTGCAAAAAGGCTGGAAACAGAACCCGCACCCAGAACCCGCCCTCCGGATGATTGGACATACTCAACTGGGCGTGATGAATCTTGACGATCCGATGCACAATGGCCAGCCCAAGTCCCGAACCTGGACTGGAGCGTGCCGATTCACCCCGCTGAAAGGGACGTAGCAAGCGAGGCAATTCTTCCTCATTCACACCTGAGCCATGATCACGCACCTGAACTTCAACGCCTTTTACAAGAAGCTGGGCCCGAATCTCAAGTGGCGGTTCACCGTAGCGCAAAGCATTAGTCAGGAGATTACTGAACAGGCGTTTAACAGACAGACGTCGTAACATCAGTAAAGGCAAATCCTGAAGCACCAGATCGACCTCGATCAAATGACTAAACTGGGCGGCCACATCACGCAGCAGGGCAATCAGATCAACCGGTTCCTGGGGCTCATCAGATCCATCACGCATAAAAGCCAGAAACTGTTCAAGAATCTCATCCATGTCCTGGATGTCGAGGATCATGCCCTCAGCCATTTCCCGGTCAGCAAGCATCTCAGCCGTCAAACGCATCCGGGTCAGTGGTGTTCGCAAGTCATGGGAAATGCCGGCAAGCATCAGTGATCGGTCACGGTTGGCCTGCAATAATTGCCGGGTCATGCGATTAAAAGCCCTGTTCGCAGCCTTGATCTCCTTGGGACCATGGCGGGTATCAAGCCGTATGCCCTGATCCCCTCGAGCCACTTTGAGGGCAGCCTGTTCCAAACGCTGTAAAGGACGATTAAGCTGACGAACCAGTACCACGGTGGCAATCAGGGTCAATAAAGGCACACCAAGGACCCAGGCAATAATCACGAAAGGATTATAATCGGCAAAATAAGTGAGCGGTTCTCTGACCCATACACCTACCAGAGATGGAACGGCAATCCAGAGCACGGGCGTTGGCTTGAAAACGAAAAACACCCGCACCGGTTCTCCCAGCTGGCGACCAAGCTGCTCGGCATAGTAGTTGGTAAAAATATCAGCCAACGGCTTCTCCATGACCCGCGGAAAAAGAGCCGGGTCGCGTATCACCACCATACCAAACTCGGCCTTAAGCCACCGTTCTTTGGGCGTGATGACATAACGCAAGGGAGCTTTGTGTTCTTCATCGCGCAACAGCCGCAACACCGTTCCTGAAAGACGGGCATGCTGCTTGACCTCAGGGGCATAGAGATTCACCGAATAAAAAGCCAGCGAAAGGGTTTGGCTGATCAAAACCACAATGCCAACAACCAGACTTGTTCGCCAGACATTTGATTTGGGCTTCAGCCAGCGCCAGAAATTACCCACGCCTTAGGCATCCGGAACAAACACGTAGCCCACACCCCATACCGTCTGAATAAAGCGCGCTTTGCCAGGATTGTCATCAAGCAGGCGACGCAATCGTGATACCTGAACATCAATGGATCGCTCCATGGCTCCCCACTCCCGTCCCCGCGCCAGGTTCATCAGCTTGTCACGGGTCAATGGTTCCCGGGGGTGCTGAACCAGGGCTTTGAGCACCGCAAATTCACCCGTTGTCAGCTCCAGCCGCTCACCATCCTTGGTTAACTTGCGGGTTGACAAATCCAGAACGAAAGGACCAAAACTGACACGCTCCTGAGCCAGACTGGGTGCTCCAGGCAATTCACGCACATGACGACGCAGCACCGCCCTGATTCGGGCCAAAAGTTCCTGAGGATTAAAAGGCTTAGGAAGATAATCATCGGCACCGGCATCTAGGCCACCAATCCGATCCGTATCGCCACCGCGTGCCGTCAGCATGATCACAGGCATGTTGTTTCCCGCTGCCCGCAGTCGTCGACAAATGGCCAGCCCATCTTCACCGGGTAACATCAAATCCAGAACTACCAGGGCAAAGAGTTCGCGCGACAACATGCGATCCATCTGCACCCCATCCGCAACAGCGCGAACGGCAAAGCCCTGTTCTTCAAGAAATCGCTGCAGCAGATTACGCAAACGGGCATCGTCATCGACAATTAACAGTTTTTGGGTCTGTTCTTCTTGCATAATGCTTGGATACCTGCAAAAAAATTGCAGAAACCCTCCTCCATGGTGCTGATGGGCTTAAAACCAGTATACCACAAGACAGACAATTGGCTTTTACTACCCCTTGCTGACCAGAAAGGGCTAAAATGCGCCAGCATGATCGACTTTAAGGTGTGTTATGGATCAACTTTTCGCTCAACTTGCCACGGAACTTCAGGTGGCTCTTTCACAGATTCAGGCAGCTGTTGCCCTACTGGATAGTGGCTCTACGGTACCCTTTATCGCCCGTTACCGCAAAGAAGCGACTGGTGGTCTGGACGATACCCAGCTCCGTCTGCTTGAAGAGCGACTTGGCTACCTGCGTGAACTGGAAGAACGACGCCGCACCATCCTGCAAAGCATCGAGCAACAAGGCAAAATGAGCGATGAACTGCGGACTGCCATTGAGACTGCGGAAAACAAAGCACGACTTGAGGATCTGTACCTGCCCTACAAACCTCGTCGGGTTACCAAGGGTCGTCTGGCCATTGAAGCAGGTCTTGAGCCACTTGCTGACCTGCTCTGGTCTGAACCGGAACATCATCCCGAGCATGAAGCCAACGCCTGGCTACGCCCGGATCAAGGCTATGCCGATGTGCGGGCAGTTCTGGAAGGCGCCCGTTTTATTCTTATGGAACGATGGGCCGAGAACGCCGACCTGATCCAGCTTCTGCGCAACAGCCTCATTCAGGATGGCCTCCTGTTCAGCAAGGTGGTTGCCGGCAAAGAACAGGCCGGGCAAAAATTTCGTGATTATTTTGAGCACCAGTCGTCTTTGCAAGGCATCCCCTCCCACCGGGCTCTTGCCCTTTTCCGGGGTCGTAACGAAGGAATCCTGCAGTTGCGTATTGATTTTCCGGAAGAGACCGCATCGGATTCAGGATCAAACCCCAGCAAGGGAGAACGGCTTCTGGCTGTCTATCTGCAATGGCAATCCCAAAACCGTCCCGCTGATGCCTGGCTGAGCGAAGTCATGCGCTGGACCTGGAAAGTCAAACTGCAACCACACCTGGAAACTGAATTGCTTTCCTCCATCAAGGATCAGGCTGATCAGGATGCGATACAGGTTTTTGCCCGCAACCTCAAAGATCTGCTCATGGCAGCTCCGGCAGGCATGCGACCTACCCTTGGCCTTGATCCAGGCATCCGCACCGGCGTCAAGGTTGCCGTCATCAACGCTACCGGGCAACTGGTTGACCATACCGTTATTTTCCCTCATGAACCACGTAAGGACTGGGAAGGTTCCCTGCAAAAACTGCAGGAACTTTGCCAACAACATCAGATCGAACTGATCGCAATTGGCAACGGTACCGCCTCCCGTGAGACCGACCAACTGGTCGCAGAACTGATCAAGCGTTATCCCCAATTACACCTGACCCGTATTGTCGTCAGCGAAGCCGGGGCATCGGTGTACTCTGCCTCGGAAACAGCGGCTCGTGAATTTCCAGACTTGGACGTCAGTTACCGCGGCGCTGTCAGCATTGCCCGACGTCTGCAAGACCCCATGGCTGAGCTGGTCAAGATCGACCCCAAATCGATTGGTGTCGGTCAATATCAACATGATGTCCAACAAAGCCGTCTGGCACGATCCCTTGACGCCGTTGTCGAGGACTGCGTCAGCAATGTTGGCGTTGACCTGAATACGGCTTCTGCGCCTTTATTGGCACGAATTGCCGGCCTGAACAGTATTCTGGCTGGCAATATTGTTTCATGGCGCAATGAGCATGGTCGCTTTCTAAACCGACGACAACTCAAAGAAGTGCCCAGGGTTGGAGAACGCACTTTTGAACAGGCCGCTGGATTTTTGCGCATTTCCAAAGGGGAAAATCCGCTGGACAGTACTTCAGTACACCCCGAAGCCTACCCCGTAGTCGAACGATTGCTGCAACAGGTACAAAAACCCATCCAGGACGTCATGGGACACGTCGAACTGCTGCGCAGTATCAAGCCTGAAACTCTGGTCGATGAACGTTTTGGTGTACCGACGGTGCAGGACATTCTGCAGGAACTGGAAAAACCGGGACGCGATCCTCGCCCCGAATTCCGGGCACCCCAGTTTGCTGATGGCATCCATCAGCTCAAAGACCTCAAAATTGGCATGGTGCTTGAGGGTGTGGTGACCAACGTGACCAATTTTGGCGCATTTGTTGATATCGGTGTTCATCAAGATGGTCTGGTGCACATCTCCGCCCTTACCGACCGCTTCATCAAGGATCCCCATGAAGTCATCAAGGCCGGAGACATCGTTAAGGTAAAAATTCTGGAAGTTGATCATGACCGCTCGCGTATTGCCCTCAGCATGCGCCTCAAGGAACGGGAGCCTCAGCGCAACACGGCCCCATCGGCGCCACCTAAGGAAAAAAACAATCGCCCAACTCCTGATACAAAACCCGCTGCAAGACCTGCATCTGTTCCAGGGAAAACACCCACCGGAAAACCTGTTTCATCGGGTAAAGCAAGTCTCGGCGATCTGCTCCGCAAAGCCGGTCTAAGCCAGGATGCCTCGTGAGCATCCTGAAAAAACTCCGGGTGCGAACCATCGTTTTATTCACTCTCGGGCTTCTGATGGTTTACCAGCTATGGCTGGCCGCTCATGTACTTTGGTGGCGCCAGCACAACCCATCAGAAAGCGCCTTTATGCATGCGGGTCTGGAACGCTTGCGCCAGGACGAACCCGATGCCCAACTGCAATACCAGTGGGTCCCTTATGACCACATCGCTGCCAGCCTGAAACGAGCAGTGATTGCTTCCGAAGACGCTCGTTTCCTCAATCATGATGGCTTTGACTGGGAGGGCATCCAACAGGCCTGGGAAAAAGACATCCACAAACACCATATCGTTGCCGGTGGCTCGACTATATCGCAGCAACTGGCCAAAAATCTCTTCCTGAGCGGCCACCGTACCCCCTGGCGTAAAGCCGAAGAAGCCATCATTACGGTTATGCTCGAACACATGCTCAGCAAACACCGCATCTTCGAGATCTACCTCAATGTCATTGAATGGGGCAATGGTATCTACGGAGCAGAAGCCGCCAGCAAACACTATTTTCACAGCCATGCCCAGCAACTGAACAACAACCAGGCTGCATGGCTTGCCGCCATCATCACCAACCCGGAATATTACGATGACCACCGCAAAGCTCGCAGAGCTCTTCGCAAAGCGGCAATCCTGCGCCGGCGCATGTTTGCCGTGGAAGTTCCACGCTAGGCATTTGCCCATTCATCGTGACATAACCAAGTTCATTGAGTTTAACTCACACGAGTCATGCCATGCGAATCTAAAACATCCACGAAGCCAAAACGCAGCTTGCCAAACGGGTCGAAATGGCGGCCAAGGGCGAATCCTTCGTCATCGCTAAGGCTGGTAAGCCCATGGTGAAGATCATCGCACTCGACACACCGGAATCCTCGCAAATGAAGCGATTTGGTTTTATGGCCGGTCAGATTAAGGTGCCAGACGACTTTAACACCATGGGTGCGGGCGAAATTCAAAACCTGTTTGAGGGCAATGCGTGAAGCTGCTGCACTAGGTCCTGTATGTCAGCTTTCGTGAAGTTAACAGTCGTATTCGTCGCGAGCAAGCCGATAAAAACATGAGCGTTTTCATAAAGATAGCTCGAAACATTGGTCAGAAAACGCCAACAAAGCACGGCAACAAAATGAAAATCCGGGTCTGTGGCCAGGACGACAGCTTCAGGGGAAAAACGATTTTCGGGTTTGCAAAATCATAGTGATCTTGCCCTGAGGGCCTATTGAATCCATTCATTCAGATTCAAAATACATGCTATGATGCATCATTGGGATGGTGGGTTCATGAGGGTACCCTATGAAAACTCTGGGACGGGTCACGTTTGTTCTTGCAATCGCAACGCTTTCGACGGCAAAAGCTGATTGTCTGAATGATGTTCAGGCAGCGGTTCATGCCCAACAGGTCTGCTTGGGGCAACAGAAATATGCCTCCGAGTGCAATCACCAGCAGGATGAGACTATGGCCCAGGCTGCTGCCTGTCATCGCGCTGGCCTCGACGGCAGTCTGATCAGTACTGCTATGCAGGCAGGTGCCCATGAAGTTCATGCTCCTGCCGAGGATAGCCCGTACCGACAGGGACTACCCAAAATTGAAGAACGTAATGCCCTGCTGACCATGAGCGAGCAACGCTGGAAACGCGTTTTTGGTGACATCCTGCCGCCGATGAATGAGGATAATTTCGACAGCAAAGATTGTCCCATGGCTTTTGAGGGTGCGCCTGGTCGTTTCAGGATGGTCGGCCTGACTATGTTGCCTGTGGTGGAACGACTGGGTATCTATCTTGGCCCCGCCGCCCATAACATCACCCATATGTATCTGACTCCGATGCAGGATAAAACTTGCTATGGTTTTAAGGGCTTACAGCAGACCGAACCGGTCGAGGAGACCCTCCCCAACCAGGTTGACAACCTGAACAATTCAGATCTTGCCAAGCTACATGCTCTGAATCTGAGCAGCCCCAGTCAGGCAGGCATTCTGGGGACGGTTCATACCCACATCTGTTCAGATGAAGCGACCTGCCTGACCCGGCAAAAGAAACTTTATGCCAACTGGATGACCTACCAGGATCTGGTCCGCCAGGTTTCTGCCGAGGAAGATTGCAGCCGTTATGCTGAAGCCAATGCATCTGGTGAAATAAATCTCAGCCAGATCAATGATATGAACTGCTCAGCCAAAGACCTCAAGACCAATCTGGCCCGCGATCAGAAGCAGTTGCATCTTCTTGAAGCTTCTCTATATGACACAACCAAACATCCATAATGAACAACCTTTGGTGAGCGCCTGTGCCTTCCAGTCAAGAACCCCAAACTGCATTAGCCAATCCTACGCACGCTGAACTGAAGGATTTTGAACGCCTGATGGATGAGTTACAGAGCATTGTCACTCAACTAGAAAAGGGAGATCAGACTCTTGAGCAGTCGCTGAGTACCTTTGAGCGAGGTGTCACCCTGACCCGAATCTGTCAAAATCTGCTTGATACGGCCGAACAACGGGTGCAGGTCCTGCTTGAATCCGGCCAAAAAGAAAACTGGAACAATTCGGCGGAGTCCACTGATTGAGTCTCGATGCATTTCTTGAAGACTGTGCCCATCGCTGTCAAAGGCTCCTTGAGCAGTCGTTGCAGTCGTCATCTGTTCAAGACAACTTGCTCCTGGATGCCATGCGATACAGCTGCCTGAATGGAGGCAAGCGTATTCGCCCGGCACTGACTTATGCCTCCTGCGTGGCTTTTGGCGGTTCGCTGTCTGCTGCCGATATGCCCGCCGTTGCCCTTGAACTGATACATGCCTACTCCCTGATTCATGACGACTTGCCGTGTATGGATGATGATGATCTGCGCCGGGGTCAGCCTACATGCCACCGTCAGTTCAGTGAACCCGTCGCACTGCTTGCCGGAGACTCCCTGCAGTCCTTGGCATTTGCCCTGCTTGCCGAAACCCCCGTGGCCGATGGGCATTTACGCCCCATGCTCGCCCTACTTGGCAGAGCTGCTCTTGATATGGCAGCCGGACAAAGCCGCGACCTGCAAGCTGAAAATACGCCTATTCCCCTTGATGAACTTGAATCCATTCATCGTCTCAAGACGGGGGCACTGATGCAGGCTAGTCTTTGCCTGGGTGCCCTAGTGGCTGGTTGCAGCGATCACTCTGTACTTGATCAGCTCAAAAAACTTGGTGGCCTCCTTGGCCTATGCTTTCAGATTCAGGATGATATTCTTAATGTTATTGGTGATGAACACCAACTGGGCAAACGTACCGGCTCGGATGCCGAACTCGCCAAATCTACTTATCCTGCTCTGCTTGGACTTGATGCCGCCCGTATCTATGGCCAGAGAATTCGTGATGAAGCCCTGCAACTGATCAACCATCTAGGTCTTCACAACAGCATATTGTGTGAGTTAACGCATTTTCTTGTCGCCCGCGACCGTTGAGTCGCTATAATAGGATTTTTCTGATCAGGTCACGTCAAGGATGTTTACCAGCATTCCAGCCGAACGCCCCGACACACCTCTGCTCAATGAAATTGATGAGCCGGCACAGCTTCGATCCCTGCCGCCAGAGGCTCTTGCTGCCCTGGCTGAGGAGTTAAGGGCTTATCTGCTTTGGAGCGTCGGGCAGACTGGAGGCCATTTCGGTGCCGGTCTTGGGGTGGTTGAACTCACCATTGCCTTGCACTATTGCTACAACACCCCTTGGGACCGCCTGGTATGGGATGTTGGTCATCAGACCTACCCGCACAAAATTCTGACCGGACGACGTGAAGCGATGCTCAGTATCCGCCAAAAGAACGGACTAGCCGCATTCCCATCACGCCGTGAATCCGAGTATGACACGTTTGGAGTTGGACATTCCTCAACCTCCATATCAGCAGCGCTTGGCATGGCTCTGGCTGGTCGTCGGCATGAACCTGCCCGCAAGGTCTGTGCCATCATTGGCGACGGTGCCATGACCGCTGGGCTGGCCTTTGAAGCGATGAGTCATGCTGGGCATCTTGGTACCGATCTGCTCGTCATTCTGAACGATAACGATATGTCTATTTCCCGTAATGTCGGCGGGTTTTCCAATTATCTGGCAAGAATCTGGGCCAGCCGAACCTATATTGCTTTAAGGGAAGGCGGCAAGCGCGTGCTCTCGACCATGCCCTCAACACTGGACTTTGCCCGACGAACCGAAGAGAGCATGAAACACATCCTGCATGCTCCTGGCACCCTTTTTGAAAGTTTGGGCTTCAACTACGTCGGTCCTATTGACGGACACAACCTGCCAGACCTAATCGATACCATCAGCAATTTGCGCGCTGCAGGCGGCCCGCAACTGCTGCATGTGTACACGACCAAAGGCAAGGGATTCAGTCCCGCTGAGTCCGATCCGATTGGCTACCACGCCATTTCCAAACTAGCTCCCGTACAGGAACGGCAGCAACCACCCCAACCGAAGCCATTACGCTATTCCGAAGTCTTTGGGCAATGGCTCTGTGACATGGCTCGTCAAGACAATCGACTGATTGGTATCACCCCAGCCATGTGCGAGGGTTCGGGCATGCAGCGTTTTGCCCGTGACTTTGCGGATCGCTACCACGATGTTGCCATAGCCGAACAACATGCTTTAACCCTGGCAGCAGGTTTGGCATGCGAAGGCGAAAAACCTGTGGTTGCCATCTATTCCACATTTCTGCAACGTGGCTATGACCAATTGATTCACGATATTGCCCTGCAGAACCTGGATGTGACTTTTGGCATTGATCGGGCTGGATTAGTTGGTGAAGACGGCCCAACCCATTCCGGAGTCTTTGATCTGGCCTATATGCGCACCCTACCCAATATGGTCATCATGACACCATCGGACGAAGTTGAATGCCGCGCCATGCTGACAACCGCCTATCATTACCCCGGCCCGGCGGCGGTTCGCTACCCACGGGGAACCGGTATGGGTCTGAACATACCTGCCAGCCTTGAGTCCCTGCCCATTGGAAAAGCTCGATTAGTACGACAAGGCCAGGGCATTGCGCTGCTCTGTTTCGGTTCCCTGATCCAAACAGCCTTAAAGGTCGCGGACACCTTGGATGCCACGGTCGTTGACATGCGTTTTGTCAAACCCATCGACTCCGACATGGTGCTCAGCATGGCCAAGCGGCACACGCTGTTGGTCAGCATCGAAGAACATCAGAAAGCTGGTGGTGCCGGCAGTGCCGTCGCTGAACACCTGCTCGATCAAGGCATCCGGACTCCCCTGCTGATCTTGGGAATTCCGGACCGGTTTATTGAACACGCCAGCCCTGCCGAAATGCTGATCGATGCGGGATTATCCGTGGAACAAATCACCGCGCAGATTAGCCAGCACCTTCAGCGACTGGAATCATCTGCCGGCGGTGGCACATAATCTTCCAGCATGTGCCCCATTTTGTCGACCTTGGTCTGCAAATAATTGACATTGTGCGGATTGATGCCTGTTTGCAAAGGCACACGTTCACTGACACTAAAACCATGCTGCTCAACAGCATGAACCTTAAGCGGGTTGTTGGTCATCAGCTTGATGGTTGAGACCTTGAGTGTTCTCAGCATCTTGCCACACATCGAATACTCGCGCAAATCAGGCGCAAAACCAAGCTGCTCATTAGCCTCAACAGTATCGGCGCCCTGATCCTGTAAAGCATAGGCCCTGATCTTGTTCACCAGACCAATGCCTCGACCTTCCTGACGCAAATAGAGAATAATGCCCCGTCCTTCCTGGGCGATCAATTTCATGGCCAGATCCAGTTGCGGACCACAATCACAACGTTGGCTACCAAAAGCGTCTCCGGTCAAACACTCCGAGTGGATGCGGGTCAATACGGGGGCACCACAGGCAACATCCCCCATGACCAGAGCCACATGTTCCTTGCCGGTGTTGGGGTCTTCAAAAGCATGGATCTGGAACCGTCCATATCGGGTGGGCAATACACTGCTCGCAATCCATTCAACTGGCATATTCAAACCCTCTAAGTCAATAAAACGAGACAGTATCTTCCTGAGTCAAAATACTCCATAGACATAAACCAGATGCAGTACACATGCTGCTGCCATACCAGCCAGTACATCATCCAGCATCACGCCCCAACCGCCGCCAACCCTTTGGTCCAGCCAGCGAATGGGCCAAGGTTTGAGAATGTCAAAGAAACGGAACAACACAAAACCGGCCAACAGCCCAGGCCAAAGTTTATGGCGACCAACAAGAAGCGGATAAAGTGCCAACCATTGGCCTACCCATTCATCAATTACAATAGCAGAATGATCATGGACACCTAAATCCTTGCCTGTACGGGTGGCTGCAATCACGCCAAGAACAAAAAAAGCCAACACCCAGAGCGCATTCTGAATCAGACTCAGATGAACCATCCAGGGAACAAAAACCAGCGCTGCCAGCGAACCCATTGTACCCGGAGCAAAGGGGGAAAGACCTGAGCCCAGACCTACCGCCCACCAATGCCAGATGTTGCGTGCATTCCAACCGTTCAGGCTTTTCCTGTTCAAAAGTGTCTGTATCCTGTCGTCATTCCAACCGATTGTAGCTGCCCATCCACTCCAAGGACACGCAAACCGGGCTCAGCCACAACTCTTCCGATACGAGTCAAAGGCAAGTTCACATCACCCGCCCAAAAACAATCTTCTGCGGCTGTCCACAACAATTCATAATCATCACCACCACAAAGGACATCTTCCCAAAGTGGCTTAAGACCGTCTTGTGTATGGCGAGGCAGTCGAGCTTCTTCAACAACAGCACCAACCTGGGATGCTTTCAGGATGTGCCCCATATCCTGAAGGAGCCCATCCGAGATATCGATCATGGCATGCACCTGGCCCCTCAACTGCCTGGCAAGATCCAACCGGGGTTGTGGATAGTCCAGATGGCGGCACCATCGTTCCGGTTCGGGCTGCCCACTCACACGTTGACGCAGGCTTGCCGCCGCCTCGCCAGGAAAGCCGCTGACCCATATGGTATCCCCAACGTGTGCACCACCACGTCGTATGGCTTGTCCCATGGGTACATCCCCGCCAACGGTAACCGTGATCGTCAAACAGGACCCACGTGTTGTATCACCACCAACCAGCACGACCCCTGTCGCATCCGCCAGTTCAAAAAATCCGGTACTAAAGTCCTTTAACCATATGGGGTCAGCCTCAGGCAAAGTCAAGGCCAAGGTTGCCCAAATCGGCTCTGCCCCCATGGCGGCAAGATCAGACAAGTTGACTGCCAAACACTTCCAGCCAATCGCATGAGCTGAGGTCCCGATAAGAAAATGTCGTCCCTCAACCAAAGTATCCGTGCATACCACCGACTGGCGACCCGGCCGGGGATTCAACACCGCCGCATCATCACCAATACCAATACTGACGATCCCGGGACTGAACGGGCGCTCAAAAAAACAACGAATCAGCTCAAACTCATCCATTACGACCTTCATGAGGACGTAACTGACGTGCAAGCCGATCCAGAATAGCATTCACATAACGATGTCCATCACTTGTCCCGAAATACACTGTGAGATCTACTACTTCACTAATTACAACCTCTCGCGGAACATCAAGACGAAATCGCAGTTCATAACACCCAATCAGCAAGGCAGCATGCTCGACCGGGGTCAGTTGCGACCAAGGGCGATCCAGCAAAGGCTCAACATCAGTCTCGAGAACAACGCGTTCACGGACCACACCACTGAGCAGTTCATGCATATAATCGGCATCGGTACGACGTAGATCATTGGTTGCCCGGCAACGCGCCTCAATATCCACGGCAGAATGCCCGGTCAGCACATGCTCATACAAGCCCTGCAATACAAAACGCCGGGCGCGTCGCCGCGCCGCCGGCTTGAAATCCCGTTCCCGAGCCTGATGATCCGACATTAAACCACCTGTTGCAACAACGAGACCATTTCCAGGGCCGCACGAGCCGCATCCTCGCCCTTGTTCCCCGCTTTGGTACCACTGCGCTCAATCGCCTGCTCAATGGTATCCGTGGTCAGAACACCAAAAATAACCGGAACACCTGTTTCCATCTGAACCATGGCAAGACCCTTGCTACACTCACCGGCGACATAATCAAAATGTGGTGTACCGCCACGAATCACTGCCCCTAAGGCAATCACTGCATCATAACGACCGGTCGCTACGAGCTTGCGCACCAGAACCGGCATTTCCCATGCCCCTGGACAACGCGCCACCGTAATGGACTGGGCGGGTACACCATGCCGCTGAAGCGTATCGAGTGCACCGGTGAGCAGTGACTCAACCACAAAGCTGTTAAACCGCCCGACAACAATGGCGTAGCGTCCCTGGGACGCCTGACTGAACACACCTTCCAGAACCTGGACCTGCTGCATAAACACAAACTCCTCTGTTTAAGACCGTTGAACCTGTTCCGCATCAGGAGCAGGCAAATATTCGACAATTTCCAGATCAAAGCCAGACAGGGCATGAAAACGGATTGGTGAGCTCAACAAACGCATCCTTCGAACTCCAAGGTGGTGCAAGATTTGTGCTCCTGTACCAATGCTGCGATAAGTCATCGAACTACGGCCATTTCCCCGTGACTGGGGTAGGGCATCCAGTTGCTCCATCAAATCGGCAAAGCGCAAATCCTGTCCCAGCAGGACCAGCACGCCACATGCGGATTGACGAATCGTTTGCATCGCAGCATGCAAGTCCCAACCAGAACCACTGCCCCGAATGCGTAGAAGATCACGCGACGGATTCAGCGCATGCACCCGAACCGTCGGAGTTCCTTGTTCCAGGTCACCATGCACCAAGGCCAGATGAGTATGACCACTCGCTACATCCTTGAAGACAACCGCCCTGAAACTCCCCCAGATTGTCTCCAGAACCTGCTCGCGTTCCGGCTGTACTGTCTGTTCATGCACCATCCGATAATGAATTAAATCAGCAATCGTGCCCATCTTCAGACCGTGTTCAGCCGCAAAGCCTTCCAGATCAGGACGACGAGCCATACTGCCGTCTTCATTCATGACTTCAACAATAACGGCTGCAGGCTCCATGCCCGCCAGCGTCATCAGATCGCAACCAGCTTCAGTATGACCTGCCCGTACCAGAACACCACCCGGCTGCGCCATCAGTGGAAAGATATGCCCTGGCATAACAATATCACGCGGTCCGGCATGACGTGCCACGGCCACGCGCACCGTATGAGCACGATCTGCAGCCGAGATACCTGTACTCACGCCCTCGGCAGCCTCAATCGAAACGGTAAAGTTGGTACCATGGCTGGAACCATTGCGATCAACCATCAGCGGCAGGTTCAACTGCTGGCAGCGCTCCGGGGTTAGGGTCAGACAGATCAGACCTCGGGCATAACGCGCCATGAAGTTGATATCTTCAGGTCGCACACACTCGGCAGCCATCACCAGATCGCCTTCGTTTTCCCGATCCTCGTCATCCATCAGAATGATCATGCGCCCGGCGCGCAAATCCTCCAGCAATTCATCGACACGACTGATTGCCATAATCGCTCAGATCTCCTCAAAGATAGCCATGACGGGACAGAAAATCACTGCTAATACCTCCAGAGTCCGGATGTGTACGCTCCATCAAACGCTCAAGATAACGTGCCACCAAATCAACTTCGAGATTCACGCGCACACCAGGACGCCAAAGTTCCAAGGCCGTATGCGACATGGTGTGCGGCACCAAGGTCAAACTGAACACATCAGCTTCGAGCCCATTGACGGTCAGGCTAATGCCATCAACCGCAATCGAGCCTTTTAGGGCAATATAGCGCAGAAGTTCCTTAGGTGCGCGGATACGGTATTGCCAAGAACGTGCTTCAGGTGTTACCGACACAATATTTCCCACACCGTCTACATGCCCACTGACCATATGCCCACCAAAGCGGCTGCTTGGCTGCATGGCTTTCTCAAGGTTGAGTAACTGGCCTGGATGCCAGTCCAGCAGGGTCGAGTGCCGGGCAGTTTCCAGCGAGACATCGGCGCAGAAAGCCTGACCGGAAAAAGATACAACCGTCAGACAAATTCCCTGGGTGGCAATCGAATCACCCAGATGGACATCCTGCATGGCAAGATTTCCGGTATCCACCGCAATGCGCCAATCGCCTCCCCGTGCTTCCCGGCTTTTTAGACGGCCAACTGCCTCAATCAATCCGGTAAACATGCTTGCGGCCTCAAAATCATTCGAAGATCATCACCAACCTGGCGCAGATCACACAGAGACAGACGTTGCTGTTGCGACATGTCCTGCATCGGCCAATCCAGCAATGGCCGAGCCGAAGACCCCAGCAAGGTCATCGCCTGGTACAGTACCCATTCATCCACTAGGCTGGCACGCATGAAAGCCCCTGCCAGGGTCGGCCCAGCTTCCAGTAAAATTTCCTGAATGGAACGAGAAGCCAACCAACTCAGCACCCTTCGTGGTTCCAAATTGGGTCCATCAAACCCCTGGAGGATGACACCATCCGGATAATCATTCGGTTGATGCTGCAAGGGGCCCGCAGCGTGCAGAATCATGACCCGCTCAGGTTCTGTCCTGAATATACGTGCCTCAACAGGGGTTCGCAAGCAACGATCCATGATCACTCGCCAGGGCTGTGGGCGCAGGGGGGCGACACCCTCTTCCCATAACTCAGGCCTCAGGGTCAGTTCCGGGTCATCGGCCAATACCGTTCCAACCCCCGTCACAATGGCATCGGAAAGAGCACGCCAGTGCTGGACATCTGAACGTGCTGGAGCCGCGGTAATCCACTTGGACTGACCATTGGCCATCGCCGTACGCCCATCGATGCTTCCGGCAGTCTTGAGACGGACCCAAGGCATGCCATACTGCATGCGACGTAAAAATCCCGAATTGAGTGAACGAGCCTGATGTTCAAGCACACCCACATCAACATCAATTCCAGCTTGGCGCAGCAGCGACAGACCTCGTCCAGCAACCTCAGGATTGGGGTCCAGATGTGCCGCGACCACACGGCGTACGCCTGCGTCAACAAGCGCCAGCGCACAAGGTCCGGTGCGCCCTGTATGGGCACAGGGTTCAAGTGTCACATAGGCTGTGGCACCTCGCGCCCGCGCACCCGCCCGACGCAGTGCAACAACCTCGGCATGAGGGCCACCAGCCCGCTCATGCCAGCCTTCGCCAACAACTTCGTGGCCCACAACCAGGACGCAGCCGACGCGAGGATTGGGATGCGTTGTATACTGACCACGCCTTGCTAACTGCAAAGCCCGCCCCATCCAGGCCTGATCTTCAGGAAGGCTCATCCGCCACACCATCCAGATGATCCAGCACGGTCCTGAATTCGGCCAAATCATCAAAATTGCGATAAACCGAGGCAAAACGCACATACGCAACCTGGTCTAACTGACGCAGCTCCTCCATGAGCAGCTCACCGATCATACGCGCCCTGACTTCCCGTTCACCGGTTGCGCGCAACCGGGAAAGCACACGGTGCAAACTCGCATCAATGGATTCCATGCTGACGGGTCTTTTTTGTAAAGCCAGCATGATCCCCTTGCGAATTTTGCTCTCATCAAAAGGCTGAACGGTTCCATCCGACTTGACGACCCTGGGCATAACCAATTCAGCAGTTTCAAAGGTCGTGAATCGCTCTCCGCAACGGACACACTCACGCCGCCTGCGCACCTGACTGCCTTCGGCCGCCAACCGTGAGTCAATAACTTTAGTGTCATCCGCACTACAGAAAGGGCAATGCACGGTTTAGCCGCCGTAGACCGGAAAACGCTGACACAGAGCATGCACGCGTTGCGCAATCTGGTCTTGCAGTCCCGTGTCCTCAAGGTGATCGAGAATATCGCACATCCATCCGGCAAGCTCTTTGACCTCAACCTCTTTAAGTCCACGGGTGGTCACCGCCGGAGTACCTACACGAATACCCGAGGTCACAAAAGGCGACAAGGGATCATTGGGCACCGCATTTTTGTTCACGGTGATCCCTGCACGGCCAAGCGCTGCATCCGCATCCTTGCCCGTCAGGCCCTGCCGAATCAGCGATACGAGGAAGAGGTGATTATCCGTACCACCCGAGACCACATCATATCCCCGCTGGATAAATACTTGAGCCATGGCACGGGCATTGGCGACAACCTGTTGCTGATAAGCCACAAATTCCGGACTCATCGCCTCCTTGAAACAGACCGCCTTGGCAGCAATCACATGTTCCAGAGGCCCGCCCTGAATGCCAGGAAATACGGCCGAGTTCAGTTTTTTCTCAATTTCAGGATTGGCGCGCGCCAAAATAAGACCAGAACGAGGACCACGCAGGGTCTTGTGCGTTGTTGTGGTGGTCACATCCGCAATCTGAACCGGGCTTGGGTACACCCCAGCTGCAACCAGACCCGCCACATGAGCCATATCGACCATGAGATAGGCGCCAACCTGATCGGCGATGGCACGAAACCGCTGCCAGTCCATGACCCGGGAGTAGGCAGAAAAACCTGCAATGATCATGCGTGGCTGATGTTCGAGTGCCAAACGCTGGACTTCATCATAATCCACCTCGCCGCTAGCTGGATTAAGGCCGTACTGGACCGAACGGTAGACCTTGCCGGAAAAATTAACCGATGCGCCATGAGTCAAATGGCCACCATGAGCGAGACTCATCCCAAGCACAGTATCCCCGCCCTGCAGAAGAGCCAGAAAAACCGCCGCATTAGCCTGAGATCCAGCATGCGGCTGAACATTCGCATAGTCAGCACCAAACAGCTTCTTGGCTCGATCAATGGCCAGTTGCTCAATATGATCGACATACATACATCCACCGTAATAACGCTTTCCAGGATAGCCTTCAGCATATTTGTTCGTCAAAACCGAGCCCTGCGCCTCCATGACAGCAGGCGAACAATAATTCTCTGAAGCGATCAGCTCAATATGATCCTCCTGGCGACGGCGCTCCTGTTCCATGGCAACAAAAACATCGGGGTCCTGATCGGCAAGACGAACACGGGTATCAAACATGCGAACCTCAATACATGGTCGGGTTGAAAAGAAAAATCTTCAGCGGTATTGTACCGCAAAACCGGCCGGACCTGTTGCTTCTCAGCGGAAAAACAACGTCCAGTCCAAAGCCGAGGTATACTCTTGCTCCTGTTGCAAATCCATCAAGGTCAGAGGATTACGATCAAGCCAACCTTTTGGAAACTCCAGATGAACAGTGTTTTCCCGAAAAAGCAACAGCCAGCGAGGCAAGGGATCACGCTGCCTTGAGTGATGCATGAGAACGGCTAGACGCAGTAGGAAGCAGCCGAGCAAGAGACTTGGCCCACCTGCTTCACGCATGGCCTGAACCTGCTCATCCCGAATCTTGCGCCGATGTGCACCTACCAACAATGCAAGCCGCTCCTGTTCAAGCCGGGAAAAGCCGGACATATCAGAATATTGCAGCAAATAGGCACCATGTTTGTGAAATCCGCTATGGGAAACACCCAGACCCACTTCATGAAGCTCGGCAGCCTGCAGCAGGAGTGCCTCATCGAAAACAAAACCGGTATCGGCCTGTGCTGCCAGAATCAGCGTCCTCATGGTATTGCGAACCCTAGCTGCCTGCTCGACATCAACCCGATACCGGCGCTGCATGGCAACAACTGTTCTCTGACGCACATCCTCATGATTAAAGCGCCCCATCATGTCATACAGCACACCCTCACGCAGGGCACCATCGCTGTAGTACATGGTTTCAATCCCCAGCTCCTGGAAAAACCCCTGGGCAATGCTTAATCCAGCCGCCAGTAGAGGGCGCCGGTCATCCTTGATCCCGGGAAGATTAATCTCATCAGCATGGCGAAAAGAGGCCACCAGGTCCATCAATTGATCCAGATCCTCATGTTTGATGAACTCTCTGCCCTCTGCCCAACCAAGAGCCTGCAGCACACCAAGAATAGCCTTGATGGTTCCAGAAGAGCCGATAGCCACATCCCAACCCAGTTCACGGTATTCCTGTGCAATCAGGTTGACCTGCTGCCGAGCCGCCAATACGGCCTGTTTGAGCGCAGAACGCTGCAAGGAACCATCTGCGAAAAATCGACGCTGAAAACTAACACAACCCATGTGCAGCGACTCAAGCAAAAGCGGTTCATGGGATTCACCAATAATAAATTCAGTTGATCCCCCACCAATATCAACCACCAACTGACGTCCCCGATTAACCTGGGTATGAGATACACCCAGATAAATCAGGCGAGCCTCTTCCCGCCCCGATATCACCTCAATCGGACGTCCAAGGAGGCGTTCGGCCTTTTTCAGAAACGGACCAGCATTACGCGCCACCCGGAGTGCATTGGTGGCAACGACCCGCAAACTGCCGGGCTGTACACCCCGAATATGCTGGGCAAATCGCCCCAGACAGGCAAGAGCCCGCTCCTGAGTGGGCTCATCCAATCGCCCGCGCTCATCCAGACCGGCTGCCAACTGCACCTTCTCAGACAACCGGTCTATAACCTGCATCGCACCATGTTCTGGTCGAGCCACGACCATATGAAAGCTGTTTGACCCTAGATCCATGGCGGCCAACAGATCGATCGTCTCCGGTTCCTGCATGACTTCTCCTCAAGTAAAGCAATCCGCTACCAAACAGATACCAAGGTTGGCTCAGACAAAAATCCGGGCCATTCAAATCGGCAGGTCTATACACACCTAAAAAAAATGTTACCATGTTACGGCATTGTTTCCCACTGAAGAGGAGCGTTCCATGAGTTCGGAACTGATCGTACATACATCCGACAATAGTTTTGACAGCGATGTGCTGAAATCCGATTTGCCGGTTCTGGTGGACTACTGGGCACCATGGTGCGGCCCATGCAAAATGGTGGCACCCATTCTTGATGAAATTGCAGCGGAGTATCAAGGCCGATTGCGCATTGTCAAGGTCAACGTTGATGACAACCCTCTTACAGCTCAAAAATATGGCGTACGGGGTATTCCTACTCTGACCCTGTTTAAGGCTGGGGATGTGGAAGCAAGCAAGGTTGGCGCTCTTTCCAAATCACAGCTGACTGCTTTTGTTGACTCGCATATCTGAACCATTCATGATCCAGACCCATGGAAGGGTTCCCGATCATATAATTCCATTTGACAGCTTGGCTTTAATGGCCTATAAATGGTTAGTGTTGTCTGGTTCAGTCGTTCATTTGCGCATACACGTGCCTCTGATCTGCACTGGAATTCCGATCTCAAGACTCTCAATGGACACATCTGGGTTTTCTGTTCCTCAATTACTCGTTGTCGTCTGCTTCAAGGGTCTGTTTTGGCTGTCTCACCAACTCCAACTATTAACCTATGAATCTCACAGAACTCAAAAAGAAACCTATTGCTGAACTTGTCCAGATTGCCGAACAAATGGGCCTTGAGAACATGGCCCGCAATCGCAAGCAGGACGTTATCTTTGCCATCCTCAAAACTCATGCCCGTAACGGAGAAGAAATTTTCGGGGACGGTGTACTGGAAATCCTGCCGGACGGTTTTGGATTCCTGAGATCGCAGGAAGGGTCCTACATGGCCGGCCCGGACGACATCTATGTCTCTCCCAGCCAGATTCGACGCTTTAACTTGCGTACGGGTGACACGATAACCGGCACGATTCGCCCACCGAAAGAATCTGAACGTTATTTTGCCCTGCTCAAGGTCAACCAGATCAACTTCGACTCACCCGAGAACGCTCGGAACAAAATTCTTTTTGAGAATTTGACACCCTTGTTTCCAACACGACGTATGGTTATGGAACTTGGTAATGGCTCGACTGAAGATCTGACAGCTCGTGTCATTGATCTGGTATCGCCAGTCGGTAAAGGTCAGCGCTCACTGATTGTAGCGCCACCTAAAGCCGGCAAAACCATGCTGTTACAGAATGTGGCCCACTCCATTACCCGAAATAATCCAGAATGTTTTCTGATCGTGCTGCTGATCGATGAACGCCCTGAAGAAGTAACTGAAATGCAGCGGACGGTACGAGGTGAGGTCGTTGCTTCAACCTTTGATGAGCCGCCTGCCCGGCACGTACAAGTTGCTGAAATGGTGATTGAGAAGGCCAAACGCCTCGTGGAACACCGACGCGACGTCGTTATTCTTCTTGATTCAATTACCCGTCTGGCTCGCGCCTATAACACAGTGATTCCAAGTTCTGGCAAGGTGCTGACCGGCGGTGTCGATGCGCATGCTCTTGAACGCCCCAAACGTTTCTTTGGGGCAGCACGTAATATCGAAGAAGGCGGATCATTGACGATCATTGCAACCGCGCTCATTGAAACCGGCTCCAAAATGGATGAAGTCATCTTTGAAGAATTCAAGGGCACGGGCAATCAGGAAATCAATCTTGATCGCAAGATTGCTGAAAAGCGGGTTTTTCCTTCCATCAATATCAAAAAATCCGGCACACGACGGGAAGAACGGCTCATCAGTGAAGATGAACTCAAGAAGGTCTGGATTTTGCGCAAGCTCTTGCATCCCATGGAAGAAATCTCTGCCATCGAATTCCTGCTGGACAAGATGAAAGAGACGAAAACCAACGAAGAGTTCTTCGAGATGATGAAGCGGCGCTAAGCCGCTTCATCAAAAAACACCCACATATTCATGGATATTGTGTGATGGTGTTCATGCTTTGGACCTGACCCGGATCAGGCTTGCCATGCGTCCCGTTACCCCATCGCGTCGATAAGAAAAGAAGCGTTCCGTTTCGCGGACCGTACACCAGCCTCCTCCTGACACTTCAAGGACACCGGCCCGCCGCAGCCTGATTCGAGCCAAGGCATAGAGGTCTGCATAATAACGGCCAGCACCTCCTCCTGGTACAAAGGCGGCAACAGATTGCTCATCACCCCGAATAAACGCGTCACGAACATCCGATCCAACCTCGAAGGATTCCGGCCCAATGGCAGGACCGAGCCAAGCATAAAGATGTTGAGCCGGTGTATGGAATTTGACCAGAGCCGCTTCCAGAACACCGGCTGCCAATCCGCGCCAGCCAGCATGCACGGCAGCGACTTCCGTTCCTTGATGATTGCAAAGCAAAATGGGTAAACAATCTGCCGTTAATACCGCACAAACCTGCCCAGGCTGGTTGCTATAAACAGCATCAGCACAGATGGGGCCTTGATCCGGAGTTGCAACCTGAGTTCCGTGCACCTGGGACATCCAGGTAATTGGCACATCGATCCCCAAGTGTGCTTGCAACCGACGGCGGTTTTCCTGCACAGCTGCATCATCATCACCAACGTGTGTCGCAAGATTCAGTGACTGATAAGCCCCCGTACTAACCCCCCCTGCACGCGTGCTCACCCATGCATCAACCGCAAGCGGGATGGACCATGCAACCTGGATTGGTTCCATCATGTTACGGCAGGCATGCGAAGTTCACCTGAGCGTTGAGCCAACCAGTCTGCGCTGATGGCCCATGTCGTAGAAACAGCCTTCGCACCGGTAAAAACACCGGCATGGCCTCCCGGAACAAGATGAAAGCGCTTATCCCGAGAACTGACAACATCCATGATTTTGTAGGCAGCGGCCATAGGCACAATAGCATCAGAAGCCCCGGCAAACGCCAGCAGGTCACATTCAATATCCTTAAAATCCGCCAACCGGTTACCAATCCGGATCTGTCCTTTTGCCAACCGGTTATACAGACCGAGTTTACGAATCAACTCCTGAACCGTTCCTCCTGGATAATCGGCCATATTATTGAACCAGGCATTCATCGACATGTAGCTCACCAGATAATCGGTATCCCCAAGATTCTTAAGCAAATCAATGTAGCTGGTCAATGGAGATAATGGACTACTCATTTTGAAGGCAAAAGACACCCATTTTCCAGGCACATGAAACCGGGAAGGATCAAGGTGATTCAGTCGAAAATCTGAAAATCGCCGCACCAATCGTGTGGGTACCTGCAGGGCAGACGTTAACTGGCCAGCCACCCCCATTTTATGGGTGTCAACGGGACTGGCAATAGTTACCAGCCCGGTAACGTACTGATCCCGACAAGATGCGAGATAGAGCATCGCCAATAAACCACCCATGCAGTAGCCCATCAATGACACTTCCTCGTGTCCGGAATGTTGCCGAATCGCCTGCATGGCGTCCGGAAACCAGCGTAATACATAATCTTCCAGACTCAGATTCTGATACGGTGGATCTTTGGGATTTCCCCAATCAATCAGATAAACATCAAAACCATGGGCGAGCAAAAAGCGGACCAGTGAACGTTCAATCATGAGATCAAAGATCCAGGCAAAGACACCCAAGGGCGGCACAAGAACTAAGGGACGGTCATAAGGCCGTTCCTGTACTTTATAAGCTTGTCCTTCGATGTACACTTCATCCACCGCAAGTGGCAAATAATGGCGAACCGCCATAATGCCATCCCGATAAATCTCCTGATAGGGGGTACTGCTATGCTGAATAAATCGTTCCGGGTAACGACGACGGTCGATGGCATTACGCACATAGCGACGAACGCCATTGACCCTTTCGGGAATAATGCGACGAACTCGATTAAGCATAAAAAATACCTGTCGGCAAAAATGCTCGTGGAAGTATAGACAGAGATCGCAAGGAAAGATAAACGAGTTGGTCTGTAAGCCGGGTTCTGTCTTGAACAGTCATTCATCTAGGCCTAATGTCACCATTTGGCTCCAGCGACCTACCCGAACCCAGTGCGGGTCGCACCATTGGATTCCTATTTGGTCTTGCTCCGTGTGGGGTTTGCCATGCCACGACATGTTGCCATGCGCGCGGTGCGCTCTTACCGCACCATTTCACCCTTACCAGACCCGGACAATCATGCCGAAGCTGGCGGTATCTTTCTGTTGCACTTTCCGTCGGCTCACGCCGCCCAGGCGTTACCTGGCACACTACCCTATGGAGCCCGGACTTTCCTCCCCCGATCATCTCGGCAGCGACTGTCCGACCAACTCGTGATTAGGATACCGCTCCTTCATGGCTGCTGGCAACCCCGGCAAACAGCAAAGAATACTTATAGGGGCATTATTGATGGCCACTCCAATAAAAAACCCCTGAAATAATCAGGGGCCTTTCATGGAATCTCACAAGACACGAAGCACTATGTCCCGTTCATGTCCAAATTCACAGTTCACTCACGATTATCTGAACACTCAGCGGCAGCAGGATTGTCATGGCAACGCACCTTTTTGAGTAGCTTCATCATGTTGGCATCAAAAATACCATCTTTGGTGAGTGCAATACGCGAATCACGCAACAAGATCGTGTACTTTGCCTGATCTGCTGCAGGAATATCCATCCAGTATTTTGGATCAATACTCGCTTCAGCATTTTTGATCAGGACCATATCCTTGTCGAAGTGACTGGCGACATAAGCCCTCGACTTGGCACCATAGCCAGCTGGAAATTTATCTTGACGAATAATGATCTGAATCGTCAACTGTGCCAGTGGAAAACGGGCAATGGCTCCATTCGTGCCAAGGCCCTTATAAAGCTCAAGAGGCTTGAACGCAGCAGCTGGTGCTGCAATAATGTCCACCGAACCATTATTGAATTTTCCGGCAAAATTGGTGATATCCGAGGATACGGGTTGGGCACCGACCTGTTGGACCATTTTGGCTTGCGCTTTGTCGTAATCAAGCACAGCAATCTTTTTGCCTGACATTTTGGCTACGTTATTGATCGAACGATCACGAGTGAAGAGATATGCAGCACCCATGGGGGAAATACCTGCCACCTCGAAACCACTGCTGGTCACCAGATATTTTTCCAGTTTAGGATTATCCAGTGTACTGATGACTTCATGCAACTGCTTGTAACTATTCACTGAGCCAATTGAATCAATACTACCCGAGAATTTATTGAACTGGCGCGCACGCAGGCCGGTCAAGACCACACCATCGCACTGTCCTGCCTTGAAATCCTCGGCAGCAATGCGCTCATCGGTATAGGGCTTGAGCTGAATATCCGCCCCCCATTGATGTGCTGCCAACTGATAATCTTTCATCTGCGAGAAAACATCACCCTGTGAACCCAGAATGTCAAACACGCAGATTTTTTGGGCTGCCGCCGGGAGTGACACCAGCAATCCGCCCGCCATGGCCAAGGCCGCCCAGCTTTTATAAAACGACTTCATTACATTCTCCTTTTATCGACGTCGTCCAGGTTAAAACTCATAATCCATCAAGATTCAAGGATGGTCCGGTATCAACCTTATCATCCCAAAATGTGCCAATACCACCAATTGGAGTACGCTTACCGGTATGCTCAGTCCAGAACCGATCCGATATATTCATGATCTCGGCTTGGGCAATCGAGTCAAAAATCCGGTAATTGGGATCAACCACAAAATTCTTGCTGTCCTGCTTCCAGCGTCGCAGAGAATCACGCAAACGGGCATCGTCCCCCTTGGCTTGTGCAGACATAGCATAGAGCACATAGGAAAGCCGTACACCATGATCATGACCAATTTTTGTTGAACTGATCAAAACAGACCACGGATCCTGCCCTGGAGGCGTTGCACCCGGCAACATGTTCCATATCGCTGCCCGAACCGCATCAGGTACACCCCACCAGCGCTGATTATCCAAACAACCCATGCTGCGCTCAACCTTAGCAGCAATATCCATAGGTACGCCAACCTGGTTTTCCGAGTTGATATCATCGGCCAATGCCTGTAGGCCAGCGATCATCCCCAGCATAAAGGAAAGCTGATCAAAATCGCGATGAAGATTTGGGCACTCACCTCCAATTTCAACGCCAAATTCCTTCTTGAAATAACGGTTCGCCGATTGATATCCTGCCAACTCACGACGGGAGGCAGTTGCAGACTGACGTTTTTGTTCAATACGTGCATCCTCTGCATCAGCAATCAGATTATCATGCTGAGCTCTCAAATAACGCATTTCTGCATTGAAAGCACGTTGCTCAGAACAAAAAGCCGCAGTCACGTAGACAACAGCTGCAAGCTGATCAGGGTCTGCTCCCGTGACTGAAATTGAGCGTAAAACCGGATTGAGTGTTTCTGCTGAAGCACAAGCCATATCGACATCATCATCTTGCAGCAGGAAAGGTACGGTTTTGTCTTCGGTAAACTTGATGGCCAAATCTCCACCCATTTTGACGGGCGAACATGCAGTCAGCAAACCTCCGACAAGAAACAACCCTAATATCGTTCTAAATCCAGTGGGATATTTTGAAGTTTTCATTTTTTGTTCCCTCGTTACTGCATCCGTATTGTTATGGTCATGCAACCATTCGGCTTTAATCTCAATAGTTCGTTCCGTCACAACCTGATGAAGGCTAGCATGATTTGCCCTGGGTTCCAAGGGGGCTAGCGATGACTGTCACCAGTAGCCCCACAGATTGACCTTAAACGTTCATTCCTGAACAGTCTCAATATCTTTCATACTCAGTTTGATACGACCGCGATTGTCCACATCAAGAACCTTGACACGAACTTTCTGACCTTCTTTCAAATAGTCAGAGACCTGTTCAACCCGTTCCGAACTGATCTGCGAGATATGCAGCAATCCATCAGTTCCTGGCATCAGAGTCACAAATGCACCGAAATCAACGATACGAGCCACAGTGCCTTCATAAACCGTACCCACTTCAACTTCGGCAGTGATGGTCTGTATTTTTTCGAGCGCTTTCTGTACGGCACCTTTGGTAGGGCCGTAAACACGAATCATACCGTTGTCTTCGATATCGATATCCGCACCGGACTCTTCAGTAATCTGGCGAATGGTCGACCCACCCTTACCAATGACATCGCGGATTTTTTCAGGATCAATCTGAATCGTCGCATACGTCGGCGCATGAATACTGATTTCAGGTCGTGCAGTCGGTAACACCTTGTTCATGGCTTCAAGAATGTGCATACGACCATCACGAGCCTGCCCAAGAGCAATCTCCATGATTTCTTCAGTAATACCTTCAATCTTGATATCCATTTGCAGTGCCGTGATACCCTTGGTCGTTCCGGCAACCTTGAAATCCATATCACCTAAATGGTCTTCATCGCCAAGAATATCCGTCAAAACCGCAAAACGAGCTTCCTCCTTGACCAGTCCCATGGCAATACCGGCAACGGGAGCCTTCAGTGGAACACCCGCATCCATCAGCGCCAATGATGCCCCACAGATGGACGCCATGGAACTGGAACCATTCGATTCCGTAATTTCCGAGACCACCCGCAGTGCATAGGGAAATTTCTCATTGGGGGGCAACATGGGCTGCACACCACGTCGAGCCAGCCGTCCATGTCCAATTTCCCGACGTTTTGGGCCAGACTCACGTCCGGTTTCACCAACCGAATATGCCGGAAAATTATAGTGGAGCATAAATGAATCAGTGACGGTGCCTTCGAGACTATCAATCATCTGGGCATCCCGGGTTCCCCCCAATGTCGCCACCACTAATGCCTGGGTTTCGCCACGCGTAAACAGCGCTGAACCATGCACGCGCGGCAGCACACCAACTTCAATGGACAATGCCCGTACCGTCTTGTTGTCGCGACCATCAATACGTGGTTTGCCACTCAGAATATTATCGCGAACCGTCCGGTATTTGAGGTCTTCAAACAGGTTATCCAGTTCGTGTTGCTGTGATTCATCAGCACCCTCTGGCAGAAACTCTGCACGGGCCTGATCATGCAAAAGACCAATTTTTTCGTAGCGAACCTGTTTTTCCCGAATGGTATAGGCTTCGGAAAGCGCTGCAGAGAAACGCTCGCGCAAAGCCTGACGCAGCGTCTGATTGACCGCCGGAGCCTGCCACTCCATGGTCGACTTGCGCGCTTGTTCCGCAAAGTTCTTGATCGCCGTAATGGCAACCTGCATTTCGTCATGACCGAACAGAACCGCACCGAGCATTTCATCCTCCGACAGCTCTTTGGCTTCGGATTCAACCATCAGCACAGCCTTGTCCGTACCGGCAACCACCAAATCCAGATCAGAGGTTTTAAGTTGTTCGTACGTGGGATTAAGGATGTACTGACTATCGACATAGCCCACACGTGCCGCACCAATGGGGCCATTAAAAGGAATGCCGGCTACAGCAAGAGCTGCTGAAGTCGCCAACATGGCAACAATATCCGGATCCTGTACCTTATCCGTGGACAGTACAGTAGCCGTCACTTGAACTTCGTTGAGAAACCCTTCTGGAAAAAGTGGACGGATTGGTCGATCAATTAAACGGGATGTCAACGTTTCTTTTTCCGTCGGACGACCTTCGCGCTTGTTATAGCCACCAGGAATACGGCCAGCAGCATAAACTTTTTCTTGATAATTGACCGTCAAGGGGAAAAAATCCTGACCGGCCTTGACGTTCTTGGCAATAACCACTGCTGCCAGTACCGTCACATCGCCCATACTAGCGACAACGGCTGCAGTAGCCTGACGTGCTATCTTGCCGGTGCGCAGTACAACCTTCTGAAGCCCGAACTGGAATTCCTGTACAATTTCATTAAACATAAACAAAAACCTCGTGAGTGATGTGCGTCATTTCATGTTTTATTTACACGCCACCTCGCCCTTACATCGCACCCCACCAAGGCCCCTAAGAATTGCGGATCATTCCGCAGGCCTTAGAAGCCTCCAGGCCGGAGCGACCTGGAAGGATCACCATGATCCCTCCAGGCTGACGATCAGCGACGCAGGCCGAGTGCTTGGATCAGGTCAAGATAGCGCTGACGATCTCGCGAACTCAGGTAATCCAACATCTTGCGACGCTGATTGACCATGCGGATCAGACCACGACGTGAATGGTGATCCTTGCCATGCGCCTGAAAATGCGGGCGCAAATCCTCAATCTGTGCAGTCAAAAGCGCAACCTGAACTTCTGGGGAGCCAGTATCCCCTTGTGCTCGGGCAAATTTTGCCACAATTTCTGCTTTCTGCTCGGTTGATAAAGCCATTTCAAACTCCTGAACAAGATGCACTTATGGGTCCACCACTGGCCGTGCATCTTTACAGCCAGGGCAGTTGTGGCCTCTTCAGAGACCGCATTCAACGGGTTGACAGTAATCGAACAGGCTTGAGCGCGCCCATTTGATCCAGTTCAGCCAATCCTAGAAACTGATGTTCACAAAAAACAGCCCGCATTCCTGCTTCCCCCTCTTGAAGCCCGCTAACGACCTGTCCGAGGCGGAGATTGTATGCTTTTTGAGGGCAAATCACCAGTTTTTCACAATCATCCAGAAGTGCATGCACGGGCAAAAGCAAAGACTCCCAGTCTCCACCCTCCACGGCCCGAACGACTGATTCAAAGGTATGCATCGTAGACCAACCGGAGACATGGGTACGCCGCAACTCAAGAACATAGGCACCACAACCCAATGCTCTGCCCAGATCATCCACCAGAGAGCGAATATAAGTACCTTTGCTGCACGATACGGAAAGAGTCAGTGTATCCTCGACATGATCAATGCAACGCAAGTCATGAATTTCGATTGCACGTGCCGCACGATCAATCTGCACCCCCTCGCGCGCCAGTTCGTACAAGGGACGACCCTGATGTTTGAGCGCTGAATACATAGGGGGAATTTGCTGCTGAGTACCTCTAAAACCTGTCAGCACGTTTTCGATCGCTTCAGTGGACAATAACGGAGTTGCACCCACATGGGTCAACGTGCCTTCAGCATCAAGGGTCGTGCTGATCCAGCCAAGTCGCATAATGACTTCATAGGTTTTCGATGCGGTCAATAGACGCTGGGCAAACTTGGTGGCCTCCCCAAAACAAAGCGGCAACATGCCCGTTGCCAAGGGATCAAGACTGCCGGTATGTCCTGCCTTGCGTGCCCTAAGCCGATACTTTATAGCTTGCAGACACTGATTGCTGCTCATTCCCTTCGGCTTATCAATCAACAAAAGTCCATCGACGGTCCGCCGTTCAGTCATGCCGCTCATCTTCCTGACGCACAGCTTCCTGGATCAGATTTGACAGATGCTGCGCTCGCGCCAAAACTTCATCATAATGAAAACGCAACCTCGGAATCATGCGCACCGTCAGAATTTTTCCAAGCAAATTGCGCAGATAGCCCGATGCTGCGTTAAGTCCTTTCAGACTCTGCCGTCGCACCTCCTCTTCAGAGGCATCCCCCACACCAGCAGACGTTGACAGAACAGTTACATAAACATCCGCATAGCCCAAATCCTTGCTTAATCGAACAGCAGATATGGTTACCATACCGATGCGCGGATCACGCAACTCATGCTGGATCAGATGCGCTAATTCTTTTTGTACCTGATCCTCCAGACGATGCACGCGTTGCGTCATAGATCCTTACTCACAGTGACCGTTGAATGACCTGAACATCGAAGACTTCGATTTTGTCGCCAGCCCGCACATCGTTGTAGCCCTTCACCGCCAAACCGCACTCCACACCATTACGCACTTCCTGCACATCATCCTTGAATCGACGTAACGACTCCAGTTCGCCCTGGAAAATCACGACCTCGTCGCGTAGAACACGAATCGGTTTATTGCGGTACATGGTACCTTCAAGCACCATACAACCGGCAGCAGCACCAAACTTCGAGGACCGGAATACCTCACGTACTTGAGCCACGCCAAGGATCGTTTCGCGATGCTCTGGACTAAGCAACCCAGACATCGCTGCTTTCACATCATCAATCAGTTCATAGATAATGCTGTAATAACGCAGTTCAATATCATCCTTGACACACTTGGCACGCGCCTGTGCATCAGCACGTACGTTAAAGCCGAGAATGACAGCACCCGTCGATTCAGCCAGATTGACATCCGACTCGGTAATCGCACCAACTCCCGAGGCGACAACGGCAACCTTGACCTCATCCGTAGAGAGTTCCTGTAAGGCGCCAAGGAGTGCTTCCAAGGAACCACGAACATCGGTCTTCAGCACCAAACGTACCGAAGAACTTTCATTTTTACCCAATGAGGCAAAAACATTCTCAAGTTTGGAACCGGAATGGCGAACCATGCGTGCCTGTCGTTCACGGGCCACTCGAAAGTCAGCGACTTCACGTGCCTTACGCTCATCATCAACAACCAGGAATTCATCGCCGGCATCGGGTGCTTCCGGCAAACCAAGAATTTCGACAGGAATGGAAGGACCGGCGCTACGTATGGCCTGACCATTTTCGTCATACATGGCACGGACCCTTCCATAGTGCATACCCGCCAGGACAAGATCACCCTGATTCAGGGTCCCCTTCTGCACCAGTAAAGAAGCCACAGCGCCGCGTCCCTTGTCAACGCGCGCCTCAATGACAACACCTTGTGCCTTAGCATTGACGACTGCCCTGAGTTCAAGGAGCTCTGCCTGAATCAAAATAGCTTCAAGGAGGTCATCAATGCCCTGACCGGTGTGTGCTGAGACACGAACAACCTGCGTATCACCGCCCCACTCCTCGGGCACCACCTGTTTCACCGACAGTTCATTGAGTACCCGATCCGGGTCAGCAGATGCTTTATCCATCTTGTTGACCGCAACAATCAACGGCACGCCTGCTGCACGGGCATGGTCAATGGCTTCCTCCGTCTGAGGCATGACTCCATCATCAGCAGCAACAACAATAACCACAATATCCGTGGCCTGGGCACCACGGGCACGCATGGCCGTAAATGCCGCATGACCGGGCGTATCAAGGAAGGTAATCATTCCTCTCGGTGTTTCAACATGGTAAGCGCCGATATGCTGGGTGATGCCCCCGGCTTCACCGGCTGCGACTCGGGTACGACGGATATAATCCAGTAAAGAAGTCTTGCCATGATCGACATGACCCATGATGGTGACAACGGGCGCACGTGGCAACTGATCAGCTCCACCATCTTCCATCGATTGCATCAACGAATCTTCCACAGCCGTCGCCGAAACAAAAACGGGCTTGTGGCCCATTTCCTCAACCACCAATGCGGCAGTTGCCTGATCAACAGTTTGATTCGCCGTGACAATTTCACCCATTTTCATCAGCACACGTATTACTTCGCGCACCTTGACCGCCATCTTCTGGGCAAGATCTGCGACGGTGATCAATTCACCGATTGCAACATCATAGACCTGCTTTTCAACTGGCTTTTCAAAACCATGCTTGCGCGAAAGCGCTGAATTAAGAGCCTTGGGCTGGGGACGGAAGCTGACTTCTTCCTCACGTTTTTTCCCCTTACCCTTACCCGATTTACTTGCGCCACCCCGGCGAATTTCACGATCTTCACGAGCAAAAGAATCTTCGTAGGCCGTACCGACCAGCCCACGAGCCAAGGGCACATCTTCCAGGCGAACCTCTTCGCGTTCCCGACCGCGCTGTTCAAGTTCTTCGGCAATTCGACGCGCCTGTTCAAGCGTTTTGCGCCGGGCAATTTCTTCCCGCTCTTTTCGCAATTGCTCTTCCTGACGCTGTTTGGCTTCTTCAGCAGCCTTTTGCCTTGCCTGCTCTGCTTCGCGGCGTGCCTGTTCTTCCGCGAGTTCCTCTTTTGATTTTGGCGGCTGATTCGCCTGACGCCTTGCTTCAGCTGCCTCACGTGCTTTTTGCTGAGCCAACTCAAGTGCGCGTCGCTCTTCTTCCTGACGACGCTGTTCTTCCTGACGACGAGCTTCTTCTTCCGCACGCGCCCGAGCTTCAGCGGCCAAACGTTCCTCTTCCTGGCGTCTTGCCTGTTCTTCCTGTTCAAGACGGGCCCGCTCTTCAGCCTCATCCTGACCATCCACCTTGACATAGGTACGCTTCTTACGGACCTCCACAGCAACCGTCTTGGCCTTGCCTCCGCTAGCAGGACCCGTTTTCAGGGTTGTTGTGGTCCGACGTTGCAAGGTGATCCGCGGTCCTGCTTCTGCAGCATCGCCATGAGCGCGCTTCAGAAAAAGCAGTAGCGCCTGCTTGTCAGCATCGCTGATCTGATCATCAGCACGTTTAAGACCAAGGCCGGCCTGCTGCATCTGCTGCAACAGCGTCTCAACCGGCCTGCCGACCGTTTCTGCCAACTGTTTTACTGTAACTTCTGCCATTTCTGCAATTCTCCCTCGACACCCTAGCGAAACCAGGGCTCCCGAGCCTTCATGATCAATGCAGATGCCCGTTCCGGACCCACACCCTCAATATCGGCGATGTCATCAACACCCTGTTCCGCAAGGTCTTCCATGGTACAAATGCCTCTGCCGGCCAATTTATGGGCAAGCGCTTGATCCATGCCTTCCATTTCCAAAAGATCAGCCTCTGGGGTACCCGACTGTTCCTCACTGACTAAAGCACGTGTTAGCAACATGTCCTTGGCACGTTGCCTGAGGGCTGCGACAAGCTCTTCATCAAAACCTTCAATCGCAAGCATTTCTTCAACCGGTACATAGGCCACTTCTTCAAGGGAGGTAAATCCTTCCTGAACCAGCAGAACAGCCAAATCTTCATCGACACCCAGATCATTCATCATGACCTGAACCTGGGACTGCATTTCAGTCTGATGTCGCTCTTCCGCATCCTTGACGGTCATCACATTTAGGCGCCACCCGGTCAGTTCAGAGGCCAATCGCACATTTTGCCCACCACGCCCAATCGCCAAAGCCAGTTGTTCATCAAGAACCGCTACATCCATGGAATGGGCATCCTCGTCAACAACGATGGAGGCCACTTCGGCAGGCTGCAACGCATTGATCACAAACTGGGCAGGATTATCATCCCACAGCACAATATCTACCCGCTCTCCGCCAAGAGCCTCACTGACTTGTTGTACGCGCGAACCGCGCATACCAATACAGGCACCCTGGGGATCAATACGATGATCGTTACTCTTAACGGCGATTTTGGCACGAAGTCCTGGATCACGGGCCGCACCCTTGATCTCAATAATCTCTTCACCAATCTCGGGTACTTCAATCCGGAATTTCTCGATCAACATTTCAGGACGTGTGCGCGACACGAGCAACTGAGCGCCACGATTTTCATTATTGATGGCATAAAGTACAGCAGAAACGGTTTCGCCCATACGAAACGATTCGCGAGGCAACATCTCCTCACGGGCCAAATAAGCCTCAGCGTTACCACCTAGATCCAGCAGAATTCCATCACGGGTCACTTTCTTGACCGAGCCACGCAGAATCTCACCCACCCGATGCCGAAAGGCTTCAACAATCAGCGCCCGCTCAGCCTCACGTACTTTCTGTACAATTACTTGTTTGGCAGTCTGCGCTGCGATACGACCAAAGTCGACCGAGGGAATACTTTCTTCGCGAATGTCCCCAAGCTTCATACCCTCTGGCGCCACATCACTGATAGCAAGCTGTTGTGCAGGCATTTCATGATCTTCATCCGCCACGACGGTCCATCGCCGAAAGGTCTCGTAATCACCGGTTTTACGGTTAATAGCGACACGGACATCAACTTCGTCGTTATCCAGTCTTTTTTTGGTCGCAGCAACCAATGCCTGCTCCAAAGCCTGAAAAATAATCTCCCGGGCAACGCCTTTTTCATTGCTGACTGAGTCAACGACTGCAAGTATTTCTTTACCCATAATTCCCGCACCTCATCCCAAACAACAGGCTTAATCCGCAACGCGATGTGCTTTATCGACCTGTACAAACGCGATAGACACCGGTTGTCCATCCACATTCATTTCCAGGTTTCCATCAGCAACCCCAGTCAGGACTCCCTTGAAGCGCCTCCGCCCTTGTATAGGCGCAAGCAGACGAACTGAAATCTCATCTCCGACAAAGAGCGCACACTGCTCGAGGGTAAACAAGGGTCGATCCCATCCTGGAGACGAAACTTCAAGCGTATATTCACCCGCAATCGGATCTTCAACATCAAGCAGGGCACTGACCTGACGACTGACTTCAGCACACTGATCAACGGTCACACCCTGTTCTGTGTCAATAAAAATACGCAGGATACTACGGCGTCCCTGCTGAAAGAACTCAACACCCCACAGCGAAACACGACACGCTTCAACCGCTGGCCGGACCAGGTCCCGCAAACGATCTGCCTTGGTCAACGTCGACATACCACTCCAAAAAAAATGGGGCACAAGCCCCTGAAAACCTGAAAAAAAGCCCACATGTCGTGGGCCTAAGTTCTACCAAAAAATTGGTAGCGGGGGCTGGATTTGAACCAACGACCTTCGGGTTATGAGCCCGACGAGCTACCAGGCTGCTCCACCCCGCATCAGAGGACGCAATAATAGTGGCGAATCAAAGCAGTGTCAAGCAATCATTCCAACAAACCAGCAACAAAAAGGGAAGGAAGAAAGAAAAGCCCTTGAACCAGAATATTTGGTGCGGAAGGAGGGACTTGAACCCTCACGGCATAAGCCACTACCCCCTCAAGATAGCGTGTCTACCAATTCCACCACTTCCGCAAAACCTGACAAACTACTTCGGCAAACCCGACAAATCAGGTGCCGAATTTTTTTGTACACCAGCAGCAGATACCGGAACCGTCAAAGCTGCAGGCAATACAATCTTCTGATGTGCCTGCACATCCCGGTGTGCAAAATACGCCAACGAGAGGCTTGTCATCATAAACACCCCCGCCAGCCATGCTGTAACCTTCGTTAAAAACGAAGCAGAACCCGCTGCTCCAAAAACCGTCTGGGAGGCACCACCACCAAAGGATGCCCCCGCTTCAGCACCTTTACCCTGCTGAAGGAGGATCAATCCTATCATGACCACCGCAATCAGACAATGAATCAGAAGCACAAAATTTTCCATCTTAACCTCAAGCTCTTTCAACGTGTGGCCAATCAACCACGGCTTTGCAGATCTGGCCAAACTGATCGGCATCCAGAGAAGCACCACCAACGAGTACACCGTTCACTGATGATAGCGCAAGCAATTGTGGCATTAGAGCCGGCTTGACACTTCCACCATACAACACCGGTACAACCTGACCTGCATCTCCCAGGTCTTGCAGACGCTGGTGAATATGGCCATGGATGGCGGCTATGTGTTCTGGATTGGCCACCTTACCCGTTCCGATCGACCAAACCGGTTCATAAGCAACCAGCAAACGACTCCAGTCAACCCAATCACGCAAAATATCCAACTGCCTGTCAATCACCGAAACGGTCTGACCTGCCTCATGGGCTGCCAGATCTTCTCCCAGGCAAAGCACAACAGACATGCCTTGCTCAGCAATGCGCTGCATCTGGGCACGCAGCACATCATCTTTTTGTTCAAGATCAGCACGACACTCCGAGTGCCCCACCAGTACAAGCTGTACACCCAAATCAGCCAGCATCGCTGCAGAACATTGACCGGTAAAAGCCCCATCGACATGTGCACTTGCCTGCTGCGCGGCCAATAAAATCGCACTATTTTTCAGTATGGACCCGACAACATCAAGATGTACAAGCGCAGGAGCAACAGCAACATGCAACGGATCAGGGCATTGTGAGGTCATTGCCAACATTTGGTACGCAAGATCTTTGCACACCTGTAAGCGGCCATGCATTTTCCAATTACCAATGACCCAGAATCCGGTCAATTTACGTTCTCCATCAAGGCGGGGGATTTTACCCATTTCCCGTCGACTCTACAAGCACCACGCTACATGCAGTGGCGCACCGTATCACTCAGCAGTTCTGCACAACGCTGCACCTGCATCCGATCTTCGCCCTCGACCATGACCCGAATCAACGGCTCGGTACCCGATGCCCGCAGCAATACCCGGCCGCGCGAACCCAGTTCTGCCTCAACAGCCTTTTGTGCCGCGATCACATCAGGATGTTGCAACGGACTTCCAGACCCGGCTGTACGCACATTAATCATGACTTGGGGAAATTTCTGCAATTTTGTGCGTTCTTGAAGGAGCGTGGTCTGCAGCCGAACGATCCGCGCCAAAACCTGCAGGCTCGCGATGATGGCATCACCGGTCGAAGTCTTGTCAAGGCAAACAATGTGACCTGAAGACTCTCCGCCCAAAAACCAGCCATGGCGTTCAAGTTCAGCCATAACATAGCGGTCTCCCACTTTAGCACGGACAAAGGTAAGCCCCATCTCCTTCAAGGCAAGTTCCAATGCCAAGTTACTCATGAGTGTGCCGACCACCCCACCAAGCGCCACACCCTGATCTTGGCGCTCACGGGCAATCATCAGTAACAACTCGTCACCATCAACAATATCTCCAGCACTGTCAACCATGATCAGTCGGTCACCATCACCATCCAGCGCAATGCCAATATCAGCTCTGTGGGTCCGAACCGCATGCACCAGAGCCTGGGGGGACGTTGCACCGCAGTCCTCATTGATGTTCAGGCCATCCGGAGACACACCAATCCTGAAAACTTCGGCACCAAGCTCACTGTAGACATTCGGTGCAACCTGATAGGTTGCACCATGCGCACAATCGACAACGATCCTTAATCCACGCAGACTGTACTGATTTGGGAAACTTGCTTTACAGAATTCAATATAGCGCCCGCGTGCATCTTCTTGTCGGTAGGCTCGTCCAATGCGCTCAGGTGCAACCGTTCGAATCGGTTGCTCCAGCATCAGTTCAATGGATTGCTCAACATCATCCGGTAGTTTTCGTCCATTGCCTGCAAAAAATTTAATCCCGTTATCATAATAGGGATTATGGGACGCAGAAATCACAACACCCGCTTGGGCCTGGAACGCACGTGTCAGATAGGCAATGGCAGGTGTAGGCATAGGTCCAAGCAAACGAACACCCACACCCGCGGCAGCAAAGCCGGCCTCCATCGCTGATTCGAGCAAATATCCGGACAGGCGGGTATCTTTGCCCATGACAATCTGGGCATCTCGCTGATCACCCGCCAATACCCGCCCAGCGGCATACCCCAGACGCATGGCAAACTCGGGAGTAATGGGTTCTTCTCCAACTCGCCCACGCACCCCATCGGTTCCAAAATATTTGCGTTTCATTCCAGTTCCTTCCTCAATTCTTGCCATACCCTCAAAACATCACAGGTTTCGCGCACATCATGGACCCGGATCATGGCCACGCCCTGTTCGGCGGCCCAATAGGCAGCAGCTAAACTTGCTGACAAGCGATCCTCTACCGACCGTCCGCCAAGCAGATGATTCCACATTGATTTGCGGGAAACCCCCACCAAAACCGGCTTATGCTCACTCCATAACCGGATAGAACGGAGCAATTTCATATTATGTTCAAGATTTTTACCAAACCCAAATCCCGGATCGAGACAAATATTCTCTGGCGTAATACCCTGCCGCATCGCCCAATTCATTTTTTTATGTAAAAATTCATCAACCTCAGCCACCACATCGGTATAAACAGGGTTATTTTGCATGGTTCGGGGTGCGCCCTGCATATGCATAAGACAGCAGGCAGCTCCCGCCTCAGCAATGACTGCAGCCGACCCTACATCAGCAAGAGCCGTGACATCATTGATCATGTCAGCGCCTTCAGCCAGAACCTGACGCATCACCACTGCAGAAGCGGTATCTACGGATACAGGGATCATGCTTTGTCGGCGAATCTCGCGCAACACAGGCAGAAGACGCTCAACCTGTAACTCAGCGGGCACCGAAATCGATCCCGGGCGGGTACTTTCCGCCCCAAGGTCAAGGATATCCGCTCCAGCATCAATCAACGCCAAAGCATGATCGATTGCCTTATGGCTTTCCAGAAAGACACCACCATCAGAAAAAGAATCGGGAGTAATATTGATAATTCCCATAACCCATGGCCGGGCATGCTTCCATACCCGGCCACGGCTCTTTAGGCTCCAGACCACTGCTCAGGCAGCGCCTGGATTGGGCGTTGCACCAGGCATCAGCATAGGTTCTGCGGAATTTTCTGACTCTGAAGAACCTGTACGCTCACTTCCAGTCTTGCCTGTTCCACCAACATCCCAGTTCTGCGGGGGCGTTGGTGTCTTTCCCTTCATGATTTCATCAATCTGGGCAGCATCGAGCGTTTCATAATGCATCAGGGCTTGGGCCATGGCATCAAGCTTGTCGCGATGCTCAACCAAAAGATTGAGCGCGGTACCGTAGCAGCGATCAATCACCGCACGAATTTCATTATCAATATCAGCAGCGGTCTGCGCCGAAATATTCTTACGCTGAGTAACACTCCGGCCCAAGAAAACTTCACCTTCATCTTCTTCGTAAAGCAATGGCCCAAGTTTGTCCGACATACCCCACTTGGTCACCATGTTGCGAGCCAACTCGGTCGCCCGCTGGATATCATTGCTGGCACCGGTAGTCACACCCTCCTTGCCCAGTGTCATCTCTTCGGCAACCCGCCCTCCAAATAGCGAGCAGATCATCGACTCAAGCCCCCGACGTGAACGGCTGTAACGATCCTCTTCAGGCAAATACTGAGTAACACCAAGGGCACGCCCACGGGGAATAATCGAAACCTTATACACTGGATCATGCTCAGGCATGAGGTAACCAACGATGGCATGACCTGCCTCGTGATAGGCCGTATTCATTTTTTCCTTTTCAGACATGACCATGGATTTGCGTTCCGTACCCATGATGATCTTGTCCTTGGCCTTTTCAAAATCCTGCATAGAAACCAGCTTCTTGTTTGCCCGAGCAGCAAACAAAGCTGCCTCATTGACCAGATTGGCCAAATCTGCACCGGAAAAACCCGGCGTACCACGCGCAATGACGGCAGAATCAACATCATCAGCCACAGGCACTTTGCGCATATGGACTTTGACAATTTGATCCCGACCACGAATATCAGGAAGTCCAACCACAATTTGACGATCAAAACGACCAGGGCGCAGAAGTGCTGAATCCAGCACATCGGGTCGATTGGTTGCGGCAATCACGATAATACCGTCATTGGCCTCAAACCCGTCCATTTCCACCAACAGCTGGTTTAATGTCTGTTCGCGTTCATCATGACCACCACCCAAACCAGCACCACGATGCCGACCTACTGCGTCAATTTCATCAATAAAAATGATACATGGAGCCTGCTTTTTGGCTTGTTCGAACATGTCGCGAACCCGCGACGCACCAACCCCGACAAACATTTCCACAAAATCGGAGCCGGATATGGAAAAGAAAGGAACCTTGGCTTCACCAGCAATCGCCTTGGCCAGCAGGGTTTTACCCGTGCCTGGGGGACCCACCATCAAAACACCACGCGGTATGCGGCCACCCAGACGCTGGAATTTGCCAGGATCACGCAAAAATTCAACAATTTCTCCGACATCTTCCTTAGCCTCATCACAACCGGCAACATCGGTAAACGTCGTTTTAATCTGATCTTCTGACAAAAGGCGAGCACGGCTTTTGCCAAACGTCATCGGCCCACCACGACCTCCTGCACCGCCCTGCATCTGCCGCATGAACAACATGAACAAGGCAACAATAATGATCACTGGAAAGCTAGCCACCAGCAGCTGCATCCACCAGGACTGTTGCTCAGGAGCCACACCCTTGACTTCAACCTTCTGCTTCAGCATCAGATCCATGATACTGTTGTCTTGCATCGCTGGCCGAACCGTCGTGAAAGGCACCGTGTGACCATCAACGACTTCTTCACCACGGATATTGAGGCCATCAATAGTGACCACACGGACCTTACCCGCACTCACATCCTGGACAAAGTCAGAATAAGGCATGGGTTGAGACGTTGGCTGCTGACCCAGGTTGGTATATACATAGGCAACAAGTGCCAGAATAGCCACCCACCACAAAACGGTTTTTACCCAGTTCTTCAACTTGTCACCTCAATTGGTCATATCGGCCTGTTCAGGACCGTTCGTAATGCCCGTTTCCGACTTTTTCATCAAACCCAAAAAATAAACCTCCCGAGACCTCGGACGGGATGCCTTGGGCTTCCTCGTTTTCATGACCGAAAACCTTTGGGCCATCTCGGCACGGAACGCATCGGAACCCTCACCCTGAAATACTTTGACCAGCATGGCGCCCCCTGGCTTGAGGACGCGGTCAGCCAGATCAAGAGCAAGTTCACACAAATTCATGGAACGCGCCTGATCCACAGCATCCATTCCTGATATATTGGGTGCCATATCGGATAATACAAGGTCTACGGGTCGATTGAAAAGCTGGTCAAGTAATGATTGCACCATAGCCTCCTCCCGAAAATCGCCCTGAATGAATTCCACCCCAGGCAGAGGGTCCATGGGAAGGATGTCTGTCGCAACGACTCTGCCACGACCTGCTAAAATCCGAGCAACAACCTGGGACCAACTCCCCGGCGCAGCACCAAGATCCAGCACCTGCATTCCTGGTTTGATCAAGTGATCTTTTTCCTGGACCTCAAGAAGCTTGTAGGCTGAACGCGCCCGATAGCCATCTCGCTGTGCCCGTTGAACATAAGGATCATCGACATGTTCCTTGAGCCATCTGCTGCTGCTTTTACTTCGTGGCATTGAATTCCCAATTCCGTCATCTACGTGTATAGTGTACCATTGTTTGATTCTGTCTCTGTAATGAAACACATTGAATCCCGCCAAAACCCGTATTTCCAGCAACTTCTGCGCTGGCGTGACCATACTGCTGATCGCAGCAAGGACAAGGTTGCCTTACTTGAGGGCATCCACGTCTGTAGCAGCTGGGTTGATCAAGGGCACAGCCTTGTTCAATGGCTGATTAATCCCGAGGCCATGCAGCATCACGAGATTCAGAAGCTGGTCGATCGTATCCCGGCAGAAATTATCACGCTCAGCCCAGCACGCATGCGTGAATTAAGTGAACACCCTCACCCAACCGGACTTATGGCATTGGCCAGACGTCCAGAACATCGCGTCTTACAAAGCACCCATGCTGTGATCATTGACCGGATTCAGGACCCTGGAAACCTTGGCACCCTGCTGCGTACCGCTGCTGCCGCTGGCGTTGGCCTTGTTTTTATTGAACCAGGAAGTACTGACCCGTTCTCACCGCGTTGCCTGAGGGCCGGAATGGGCGCACAAGCGGTCTTGGTCATCGAGGAAAACTATGATCCTGAGGCTTGGAAGCCGCGACAACTGGTTGCCACCAGCCTCTCGAACAGCATTTCAATTTATGACGCAGACTTGCAACAGCCTACAGCATGGATTTTCGGTAATGAAGGGCAGGGCATTGCATCTGAATGGCTGAACCGAGCCGACGTCCGCATTCACATCCCCATGCACCCAGGTATGGAATCACTCAACGTTGCTGCCGCTGCTGCGGTTTGTCTTTTTGAACAACGGCGTCAAGACATGACGTCCCTCAAACACTCACGCTCTGGAACACCCCTATGAAAAACCTGACTGCTGAAGATCGCCAGAACCTCAGACGCATTGGCCATCAACTCAAACCTGTGATTTTGCTTGGAGCTCAGGGTGTGACTGAAGCCTTGATTGAAGAACTACAGCGAGCTCTCAATGATCATGAACTGATCAAAGTACGTCTTTATGGCGAGGATCGCGACCAACGCAAGGCCGATCTGGAGGCACTCATCAGTGCTTCTGGATGCCAACTTGTTCAATCCATTGGCAAGATCGCACTTCTACTCCGCCGCAACACTCAGCCAAATCCGCGTCTTTCCAACCTACAACGTTTTGCACACCTGTTAAATCGATGACTTAAATTAATAAGGCCGTGCAATGCACGGCCTTATTATTCACGTAATCACCCACGATTCAAGGAACTGCAGAATCCGTTTTAATCCCGCAGTTTGGAAAGCAAGCGCAGCATTTCAAGATACATCCAAACCAGAGTCACCATCAATGCCGATGCACTATACCACTCCATATACTCAGGTTGACCTTCCTGAACAGTCATTTCAATTTGGGCAAAATCGATGATCAGGTTGAATGCTGCCAATCCGGTCACAAAAAGGCTAAAGCCAATCCCAGCAAGCGAATGGGAGGCAATCAAAGGAGCCTGAACACCAAAAGCCCCCATCACCATGGCCACAAGATAGTAGAGTCCAACACCAACCGTTGCTGTTACGACCCCACGAACCAGCATGGGCGTTGCCCGCAACAGCCCCGTGCTATACGAAATCAACATAAATGCAGCCGTCGCAAAGGTCAGACCCACTGCGTTGAAAACGATTCCACCATATCGCTGTTCATACAAGGCCGAGATTGAGCCAACCACCAACCCTTCCGCAAGTGAATAGGCTGGAGCCAGCACCATTGACCATTGCGGACGAAACATCATGACCAACATAGCCACAACACCACCAATGGCACCCAGAGTGGCAAGCTGCATAGCCCCTGCTGGATCCCAACTGAAGCGTTGCCAGGTTATTCCTGCTGTTGCTACCAACATAACCAAAAGCATGGCTGCCTTATTGGACGTACCCAGCAAGGTGGCCCTACGCTCGGTCACCTGCTGACGTGTCGTATCAATACGACCAAGAACTGGATTGCTCGAACGCAACATGTTTGAACCTCCTAAAGATGCCTAACTGCATCAATTTCGTACTCTACAACACCTGCCGGGGTCTGTACAGAAACTACATCCCCAACCTCTTTACCAATCAGCGCCCGGGCAATCGGCGAACTGATGGAAATTTTTCCTTGCGGAATATTGGCTTCATCATCACCCACGATTTGATAAACCTGCACCTGCTCCGTTTCGACATTGATGATATCCACCGTAACACCAAAGATCACCTTGTCTCCAGGCGGCATTGACCGTACATCAATAATATGGGCATGACCAAGCTTGCTTTCAATCTCCTGAATACGCCCTTCTGTAAAACTTTGTTGTTCTCGTGCAGCATGATATTCGGCGTTTTCCTTAAGATCACCATGAGCACGCGCCTCAGCAATTGCCTGAATAATGCGAGGTCTTTCAATCATTTTTAAACGATCAAGCTCTTCCCGAAGAGCCTGAGCCCCTTGTACCGTCATGGGAACACGCTGCATCACAACAACTCCTTGTGTAAATCCTGCAAACGACGCACCTCAGCGGTCGCATCAACCTGAATCGCCTGACAAACTGCCCGCGCCCCGCTGATGGTGGTCGTGTAATACACTTTTGCCTGTAGGGCCGATCGGCGGATGGAAAAAGAATCCTGGGTTGCCTGCTTGCCTTCCGTGGTATTGATGATGAGATTAATTTCACCATTTTTCAACATGTCAACAACATGAGGACGCCCCTCGGTAACCTTGTTGACCCTTGAGCAACGAATACCGGCAGCCTCAAGTTCACGTTGTGTGCCCCGGGTCGCAACAAGCTCAAAACCAAGTTCGCAAAGAGCTTGCCCCAACTCAGGCAGATGTATCTTGTCGGAATCACGCACTGACAGGAATGCCCGTCCCTTCGAGGGCAGGCGCTCATTGGAGCCCAGAACTGCTTTATGAAAAGCTTCGGCAAATGAGAGCCCAACACCCATGACCTCACCCGTCGATTTCATTTCGGGACCGAGGATGGGATCAACCCCTGGAAACTTGGCAAATGGAAAAACCGCCTCTTTGACGCTGTAGTAACGAGGAATGATTTCCTTGACAAAACCCTGATCCTCGAGCCTCTTACCAACCATGCAACGGGCAGCTACTTTCGCAAGCGATGTGCCAATACACTTCGAGACAAAAGGTACGGTCCGTGATGCGCGCGGATTGACTTCAAGCACATAGACATCGCCACCCTTGACTGCAAACTGAACATTCATAAGCCCAATTACAGCCAATTCACGAGCCATCGCGACGGTCTGCTGCCGCATGGTCTCCAGAACTTCCTCCGACAGCGAGTACGTCGGTAGCGAGCAGGCCGAGTCTCCCGAATGAATACCCGCCTGCTCAATATGCTGCATGATGCCACCAATGACAACCTGATCGCCATCACTGACACAATCAACATCAACTTCGGTTGCATCATCAAGGAAACGATCCAGCAATACCGGGCATTCATTGGATGCCTGAACTGCAATGCGCAAATAATTGCGCAACTCTTCCTCGTTGTAAACGATCTCCATGGCCCGACCACCCAACACATAGGAAGGTCGAACGACCAGGGGATAACCCACATCTTGGGCAAGGCGCACACCCTCTTCCGTGGAGCGCGCCAGACGATTAGGTGGTTGGCGCAACGCCAATCGTTCGACCATCTGCTGAAAGCGTTCACGATCCTCAGCCCGATCAATCGCATCCGGGGACGTACCGATAATCGGAACGCCCGCAGACTCAAGATGGCGGGCAAGTTTCAGGGGAGTCTGGCCACCATACTGAACAATCACGCCTTCCGGCTTTTCAATCCGTACAATTTCCAGTACATCCTCCAGGGTGACCGGCTCAAAATAAAGACGATCAGAGGTGTCATAGTCTGTGGATACAGTCTCAGGATTACAGTTGACCATAATGGTCTCATAACCGTCTTCCCGCATAGCCAGTGCCGCATGTACACAGCAATAATCAAATTCAATGCCTTGACCAATCCGGTTGGGCCCACCCCCCAGAACCATAATTTTGCGACGGTCACTGGGGGACGCTTCGCACTCTTCTTCGTAAGTCGAATAGAGATAGGCTGTGCTTGAGGCAAACTCAGCCGCACAGGTATCGACCCGTTTGTAAACGGGATGAATGGCCAACTCGGTACGACGCCGGCGCACCTCTTTCTCACTCACACCGATCAGGGTGGCAATGCGTGAATCTGCAAAACCTTTGCGTTTGAACGACATGAGATTATTGCGATCAAGCCCACTAAATCCGGCCAGTCGAATCTGATCCTCAGTCTTGATCAGATCTTCAATCTGCACCAGAAACCAGGGATCAATGTGGGTCAATTCGAACAGCTCTTCGATCTTCATGCCAAGACGCAAAGCATCGCCTATATACCAGATACGCTCCGGACCAGGTATGTGCAATTCATTGCGTAGACGGGCAATCAATTCATCCTGTTCAGGACTTAAACGAGGGTTAAATCCATCCGAACCGACTTCGAGTCCACGTAACGCCTTGTGCAAGGATTCCTGAAAAGTGCGACCAATCGCCATGACCTCACCCACCGATTTCATCTGGGTGGTTAACGTGGCCGCTGCCTGGGGAAATTTCTCAAAGTTAAAACGCGGGATTTTAGTCACCACGTAATCAATGGACGGCTCAAAAGACGCAGGGGTCTTGCCACCCGTCATGTCATTGAACAACTCATCCAGTGTATAACCCACCGCAAGTTTGGCAGCCACCTTGGCAATCGGAAACCCAGTAGCCTTAGAAGCAAGGGCGGAAGAACGCGACACACGCGGATTCATTTCGATCACAACCATACGACCCGTCGCTGGATCAATACCAAACTGGACGTTTGAACCACCCGTTTCAACGCCAATTTCACGCAGGACAGCAATGGATGCATCCCGCATGATTTGATATTCCTTATCCGTCAGTGTCTGGGCCGGAGCGACCGTAATAGAGTCTCCGGTATGAACGCCCATGGGATCAAAATTTTCAATCGAGCAGACGATGATACAGTTGTCGTTACGATCACGTACGACCTCCATCTCATACTCTTTCCAGCCAATCAGGGATTCGTCAATCAATAGTTGGCGAACGGGAGAAAGGTCAAAGCCACGCTCACAAATATCGACAAACTCTTCACGATTGTAGGCAATACCACCACCGGATCCACCAAGTGTAAAAGATGGGCGGATAATACAGGGAAAGCCAACCTCTTCGAGAATCCGATAGGCACCTTCCATATCATTGGCAATACCAGAACGGGGACAAGCCAGTCCAATCCGGCGCATCGCTTGGTCAAAAAGCTCCCGGTCCTCTGCCATCCGGATGGCTTCCTTGGAAGCACCAATCAGTTCAACCCCAAACTGCTCTAAAACACCGTGACGATCCAGATCAAGAGCACAGTTGAGTGCAGTTTGCCCCCCCATAGTCGGCAAAACAGCTTGTGGACGCTCTTTTTCAATAATCCGTGCTACCGACTGCCAGTTAATCGGTTCAATATAAGTAGAGTCGGCCATGGCTGGATCAGTCATGATCGTCGCTGGATTCGAGTTAACAAGAATAACCCGATACCCCTCTTCACGCAGCGCCTTGCAGGCCTGAGCACCAGAATAATCAAACTCGCAGGCCTGACCAATGACAATGGGTCCGGCGCCAATAATCAGAATACTTTGTAAATCGGTACGCTTGGGCATTGAAAACCTCAGGATCGGGCATGCATCAGATCAATAAATTCATCAAAAAGTGAAACAGCCTCATGGGGACCCGGACTAGCCTCAGGGTGTCCCTGAAAACTAAATGCGGGAACATCCGTTCTGCGAATCCCCTGCAATGAACCATCAAAGAGTGAGCGATGGGTTGCTTCAAGACAGCCTGGCAAGGATTGTTCATCGACAGCAAAACCATGATTCTGACTGGTAATCAGTACTTTTCCTGTACGCAAATCCTTCACAGGATGGTTGGCGCCATGATGTCCAAATTTCATTTTGACGGTTTGAGCACCCGAAGCCAGCGCCAATAGCTGGTGACCGAGACAAATTCCGAAAACCGGCAGAGACCTTTCAAGAAAAACACGAATCGCTTCAATGGCATAAGTACATGGTTCCGGATCACCAGGCCCATTGGAGAGAAAAATTCCGTCGGGATTCATGGATAAAACTTCATGAGCTGGAGTGCATGCTGGAACCACATGAACCTCACAACCACGATCCACCAGCAACCTCAAAATATTACGCTTGACACCAAAATCATAGGCAACGACCCTAAATTTTTGCGCGAGCGCTGAACTAAATCCATTTTCAAGATCCCAGACTCCTTCATCCCAGCTAAACGGGGCGGCACAGCTGACTTCTTTGGCCAAATCCATGCCTTTGAGACCGGGAAACTGTTTCGCCTGCAGCAGCGCCTCTTCCAAGGCACTGTCTTGATTAGCCTTATCTCCTGCCATCAAACAACCATTCTGGGCACCCTTTTCACGCAGAATACGCGTCAGGCGGCGGGTATCAATCTCAGCAATGCCTACAACGCCCTGACGGGTCAAATAGTCGGCAAGACTTTGACTGGAACGCCAGTTGCTGACAATCTGACTAGAACTGCGAATGATCAGGGCCTTTGCCCAAATCCTGTCTGACTCGACATCTTCCTGGTTCACACCGGTATTGCCAATGTGTGGATAGGTAAGCGTGACCATCTGCTGACAGTACGATGGATCAGTCAGAATTTCCTGATATCCGGTCATAGCCGTATTGAATACGACCTCACCACACGCCACTCCATCAGCACCCAGCGAAACCCCTCGAAACACACTCCCATCTTCCAGGACCAACAGGGCAGGTTTGCTCAAAACGACCTCCTGGACATGGCCCGCACAGCGGGCATCTAGAAAAAAGCGAGAAGGATCAAAATCCATCTCGCTTTAAGACATACATGATTCATGACAACCTTCAACCGAATATTTTACTGGATTGCCACCAGAATTGTCCACTTATATGGATGACTTCCAATTTGAAAAAAATCAGCCTGCACCAATATGCCCCCTAATCCGCCAAGACTTCGTCTGTCTGAAGAGCAAGACCTTGACTATACTCGACAGGATCAATCAGGTCAGCAGATCGATGAATGCGTCCAATAGAACATTGAATGAGCAAGACTCGAGAATCACACTTCAGGATCAGCTTGAAGACCGGGGATGGCGACTTAGTTTCCCAATAGACCTGGAACATGAGTACCAGAGGGATTACGCCGACCGTTATTATGACCAGATTCTGCTGGCCATGAACCTTGGACTTCTGTCCATTCTGGCCTGTGGCATCGGGGACTGGCTCTGGTTGCGTGCGGAACAAGCCAGCTTGTGGTGGATTCGCATGATCGTCTTGGTGCTGATGCTGGTTTTAATGATTCTGGCACGACAGCCTTCCCTGCACTACCGAACCCAATGGCTGATTGTCATAGACGGCCAAATTGCCACCCTTGGAATCCTTTCCTTTGCAGGAATCGCTGCACCACCCATTCGTTACTATTATCAGGGGGGGCTTTTGCTGGTCATGCTGATCATTTTTGTCCTTTCCCGGATACAGTTCAGTTATGGTGTCGTCTGCGCGATTTGCATGACCATCATTAGCAACATTTTTTTCTGGATGATCAATCACGACCCCATTGTCATGATTGTTGCACAGGAGTTCATCCTGCTCTGCGGCCTTGGGTTTGTTCTAACGGGTACCTTTCTGATCGACCGCACATTGCGCCAGAATTATCTGCAGTTACGCCTTTTGAACGAAGGCAACCAGAAACTCCAGGATGACAATTTGCGTCTTGAGTATCTGACTGCCTTAGATGGACTCACCATGATCGCTAACCGGCGCACGCTCGACAGCACCCTCAAAACCGAATTTGCCCGAAATAAACGCAAAAACACCTTCATTTCTCTTTTAATGATTGATGTCGACTACTTCAAGCTGTACAACGACACCTACGGCCATCCTGCAGGCGACAACTGCCTGAAAAACATCGCTGATACCCTGCAACAATTTGCCCGACGTCCTGGTGATATGGCGGGCCGATATGGCGGCGAAGAATTTGCCGTGATCCTGTCTAATACCTCACTCACGGATGCCTGCACCATCGCCGAGTCCATTCGCAGCGAAATTCTTGCGCTGGCCATCCCCCATGTCCGCTCCCAGCACGGTACAGTGACGGTAAGCATTGGAGTAAGCGGATTACAGCCGACCCACGAAGATCAGCCGGAAGAACTCTATCAGCAGGCCGATGAAGCCCTGTATGCCGCCAAGCATCGAGGACGCAACTGTGTTGTTCTTGCACACCAGGAGTCACCATGAGTTCATCGGATGACCGGTTTATTCTGGTTGCTACCCTGGGGTTCTTTCAGCAGCAAAAAAAACCTCGGCTTCGCTTTGCTCCAGAATTGGAACAGAAATTTCAAACACATTATGCCCAGCGCTACCAGCTTCACATCCAGATCGCCGGATTTATGGGACTGCTTGCCCTGCTGGCAGCCACACCTTGGGATTACTGGACAGCCTCTCAACTTGCACTCAAAACCTGGCATATCCGTATCGCTTCGGCCAGCCTTTTAATTTTCAGTCTCATTTTCTCATTCAGTGCTCGATCCCGTCCTTATCAGCAAGTTCTGATTACACTCAACACGCTGGTTAATTTCACGACGGTGTACATGATTTCAGATCTTTTGCCTCCACCTATGCGTGATTATTATGCCATTGGAAGCACGCTCATCCTGCTTGGGGCTTTTGTCATTTCCCGTCTGCAATACCGCTGGGGACGTCTCGCTGCCATCGGCATGACCATCATACTTCTCGTACACAGTATCCGGCACCATATCGGCCTGGAACTGACCGTTATTCAGTTTTTTGTTTTGGCCTTAGGGATTGCCTTTTGCTTGCCAGGCACCTACCTCATGGAACGCATGCTTCGCCTCAACTACCTGCAATCCCAGGTACTGGCTCATGAACACCAAACACTTGAAAAGGCGCGTCTGGCTCTGGAAGTGCTGACCTCAACCGATGGCCTGACCCACATTGCCAATCGACGCTCCTTTGACAACCACCTGATGCAGGAGTGGAATCGACAGCAACGCAGCGAAACTCCGGTTGCCCTGCTTTTGATTGATGTTGATCATTTCAAAAAATATAATGATCTCTATGGACATCCCGCTGGGGATCAATGTCTGGTTCGCATAGCTCAAACGCTTAAATCGTTCGCCCGACGGCCCGGTGACCTGGCAGCGCGTTATGGTGGGGAAGAATTTGCCCTGTTACTACCGGACACACGCCTCTCTGATGCTGAACAGATCGGCCGCAAATTACTCAGTGCTATCATCGAACTCAAAATCAGTCACGAGCGATCCAACTGGGGTCAAGTGACACTCAGCATCGGTGTCGCCAGCATGATTCCTGCACAGGGTATTGGGGCCGAGCAAATCTTATTACGTGCCGATGAATCCCTGTACGAAGCGAAACAGGCAGGGCGTAATACGCTGCGCTGCTATGCCTATACGCGCCCCTCTCAATCGGCTTCTTGAACTTTAATTCTGGCGCTGCCCCTTACGCAAAAGAAAATGAAAAAGCCCTTCTTCTGGACAATCCTGGATCAGCATTTCGTGCCCCAAAAACATACAAAATTTGGGTATGTCCCGTTGTGTGGAGGGATCTGTCGCCACGACATCCAACAGACCTCCATCAGCAAGTTTTCTCATATGCTGGTGCAGCAACATGACAGGCTCTGGGCAACGCAGCCCCCGTGCATCCAGATAGGCTATTTCCTCAGCAACCCCAGACACAATCATCCCCGTTCTTTAGCCATAGACAGAACTTGAATTTAACATGCACGAATTATGCACATCCAGCGAAAAGATCGTCATCGAACGCTGTGAAGTGCTTACAAATATGGCATCATGCAGCCTTGTCTCAGGCCAAGGAATGACCTCCATGATGCAATTTTGGCACCACTTACTTCGCCAACCCGATTTTTGGGGCATTGTCAGCATTCCTTTTGTTGCCGCCATCGTAACCTGGATACACGTCTGGCTGGCCATGAAGATGGTTTTTTATCCCATCGAGTTTATTGGCTATCGTCGTTTTTATCTGGGCTGGCAGGGAATCATTCCTCGCAAAGCCGGGAGAATGGCTGGCATTATTGTCGATAACGCTCTAGAAAAACTGGGATCGGTGGAAACATTCTTTCGCGAAAGCCAGCCCGAGGAAGTAGCGCAACACATTGCACGTTATGTAATTGATCATGCCGAAGGCATTGCCGATGACGTGATGCAACAGCATAGCCGTGTTCTTTGGGAGAACCTGCCTCGAGAGGCACGACAGTTTGTTGTTCGTGCCCTGCAGAAACATGCGACGGAAGTTTCCGTGTCCATCCTTCGCGAACTTGAAGAAAACGTCAGTCAATACATCGATCTCAGGGAGATGGTTGTCCGAAGAATGACAGAGGACAAAAGCCTGGTCGTTGCGATGTTCCAAGAGGTCGGCCACAAGGAAATTGCCTTCATCATTCAGTCAAGTTTCTGGATCGGACTTATTCTTGGTTTTGTGCAGATGGCTCTCTGGATCGTTCTTCCCTATGGATGGGGCCTACCCATTTACGGCATGGCACTCGGCTATCTCACTAACTGGATTGCCCTAACCTTAGTGTTTGAACCCGTGCATCCGATGCGAATCGGCTGGGGTCGATTTTCGGTGACGTTTCAGGGTCTATTTCTGCGGCGACAGGAGGAAGTTTCCGATCACTTTGCCGAGATGACAGCTCGAGAAGTACTCAGTATCCATAATTTCATGTACGAAATGTTTTACGGCCCAAGGCAGGATCGAACTCGTGTACTGATTCAACGCCATATCAAACCCCTGCTGGAAAGCCTCACTGTCCGGAGCGCTGCCCTGCTGACCATGGGACCAAGAGCCTACGCTGATCTGAAAATGAACCTGGTGGACCGAGTTGTCGAGGCATCATTGCGCCCACTACAGGATCCTGAGCTGAATCGTATTCATGGCGTGATGCTCAAGAAAAGCCTGAGTTCTAGGATGCGGCAAATGAGCAGCAAGGAATTTCAGGGTTTGTTGCGCCCCGCATTTCAGGAAGACGAATGGATCCTGATTGCCATGGGCGCGGTCATGGGCTTCGTTGCTGGCTGTGTACAGCTATGGCTTGGCTTCCATTAAAGGGCAAAAAACGCATTAAACAGCCAAAGCATGATGCAATTGAGGCGCTTCCTCCACTTCGAGTACCAGTTGTCGGTCCATATGGGTAACATGGACCTCGAGCCACCAGCCAAGCACGCTGAATACTTCAGAGGGAAGGGTATTCATGCTCACTTCCTGAACCCAACCCAGTAGATATTGATGCTGCCGCCGGTGCAACCGATGATACTGAGGACGCTCAGGGCCATAGACCTCCATAGCCATTTCCTGATCATTACAAAGCAACTCTAAGTGGTTCATAATGCTCATCCTGAGCTTATGAACCAGCAGGGATCGTCCTTGGGTCAGGGCATCAGCAAGGTGCTGCATCATCATAATCAAGGTTCTTTCTGCCCGATCCCACTGCATATGCCCGGAACTCCAGGCGGATTCTTCACTAAGTTTCATGGCTATTCCCCCGGAACAAAACATTAGTCACTGTTATGAGCGGTGGCATTTTCCAGAAGTGCCTGCAGTACTGCATCGGTCTCTTCCTGATCACCTGCTGACTGATGCCCTCCCTCCAGCGACCAAAAAAAACCCACTCCCAGCACGAAGGCAAACAGGCTAAACATTTTGATCATCATGACGCACCTCCTGGTTATTGATTCCCGCAAACCAGTTAAAGCACGTAACATGCCAAAAATTATATTTGTAAATATTTTATTTTAAATCAAGTTGTTAGATAAAAAACAAACAAACCAGTTGAATGAGTGAGGCACCAGCATTGAGCATGACCGTTGATCGATGCACTAATCAAAGACAATCGTTTTATTGGCATGCACCAAAACCCTGTCTTCCAGATGCCACCGTACAGCACGGGCAAGCACCTGACGCTCCATTTCCTGCCCAAGCGCACGCAAACTCTCGACATCATGCCGATGCGAAACCCGATGTACCCCCTGCTCAATAATCGGCCCTTGATCAAGATCAGCCGTGACATAGTGTGCCGTGGCACCAATCAACTTGACACCTTTGTCGTAAGCCTGCTGGTAGGGATTGGCACCGACAAAGGCCGGCAAGAACGAGTGATGAATATTAATGATCCGGTGTGGCCAGCGAGCCACCATCTCTGGACTAAGAATTTGCATGAAACGGGCAAGCACAATTAGATCAGCACCGGCCAGCAGCGCCTCCATCTGTGCTTCTGAATCCTGGCGATGTTCCGCAGTGAACGGAATATGGTGAAATGGAACTCCAAAACGCTCGACTTCACTACCAAGATCTGGATGATTGCTGATAACAGAATGTATGGCACAGGGAAGACTCTGTCGTGACCAACGCCAGAGCAATTCAAGCAAGGCATGATCGTGCTTAGAGACCAGGATGGCAACTTTCTTGTAATCAGAAGCAAAACTCAGAGTCCATTGCATTTCATATCGGCGCGCCACAGCCTCAGCAAATGTAGCAGGCAACACCTGGCGGGACACATCGAGGTGAGGGGTTTGAAATTCAAGGCGCATGAAGTAGGTACCCTGCTCAGAAGCCGTAGCATACTGATCCAAAGCAGTAATATTTGCACCATGATTATAGAGAAAACTTGATACAGCACTGACAATACCCGGACGATCCGGACAAGTAATCAGCAGACGCGCTGTTGTTAATTCTGAATCATTCTTCATGCCACATACTCCCAACAAAGCCAAACTGATATGATGGCACCTCAGTATCTGTTGCGGAGCAAACAATCCTGCCCATACACCGCCACCCCATCATACACGCAATTTTATTGCTCATCGGATCAGCCTTCCTGTTCTCCACCATGGGGCTACTGATCCGGATTGTTTCTGTCCACGCGGACAATAGCCTAATTGTTTTTGCCCGCAATTTGGTCGGTGTCGTGCTGCTCGCGCCCATCATGCTGATACAATCGGGTATGAGCAGTATGAAGACCAGAAAACCGCTTCTGCATCTCGCTCGAGCCCTTTCAGGGCTGAGCGCCATGTATGGCTTTTTCTACGCGCTGGCCCACATTCCACTCGCCAATGCCATGGTATTTACTTACTCCGCACCCGTATTCATTCCAGTGGTTGCCTGGCTTGCCCTTAATGAGCACATTAATGCACGCATCATCTCGGCCACTCTGCTTGGCCTGACCGGTGTTGTACTCGTCTGCAAACCTCATGCCGCCTGGTTCAATCTGATGAGCCTCATCGGCATTGCCTCAGCCCTGCTGGCTGCGATCGCATTTGTCAGTGTGCGTGCCCTGACCGCCACAGAATCACCCCAGCGGATTGTCTTTTACTTTGCGGCCATATCGACCCTGCTTTCGCTGATCCCCTATAGCCTGTCACATCCCCACGACCCATCACTCAAGTGGCAGACATTATTTCAGCTTGGCGGTATCGGTGCTCTTGCCACCCTCAGCCAACTCTGTCTTTCCAAAGCCTACAGCCTTGCACCGGCATCACGTATTGGCCCCATTAACTACCTTGCCATCGTCATTTCTGGTGGTTATGCGTGGGTCCTTTGGGGTGAAAAACCCGACCCAGCAGCCATTGCCGGTGCTGCAATGATTTTAATCGCTACTTACCTTTGCCTGGGAAAGAACCCGGCAAAGGAGGAGCACCCTTGAGACCGCCTGGCAAGGCGTTCATGAGCCCCGACCCTTGCAAGCCTCGCATCATCTTCATCATCCCGGCGGGAGATGCAAATTTTTTCATCATTTTTTCCATCTGGGCATGCTGTTTCAAAACCCGGTTGACATCCTGAATCTGTGTCCCGGAGCCTGCCGCAATTCTGCGCTTACGTGAACTGTTGATCAGGTCCGGACGCAAGCGTTCTTTCATGGTCATAGATTGGATAATGGCGCGGATTTGTCGAACCATACGGTCAGGAGACTGCTGCTTTTCAATTTGCTGGATGACTTGTGGTGACATCCCGGGCAATTTGTCCAGCATCCCCATCATGCCCCCCATAGCATCCAGTTGTGAAAATTGATCAAGCATGTCCTGCAAATCAAAACCTTTGCCCTTTTTTAGCTTGCGGGCCAGTTTCTCTGCCTTTTCTTTATCCAGCGCCCGTTCAGCTTGTTCTACCAGAGTTAACACATCGCCCATGCCCAGGATCCGCGAAGCCATACGCTCCGGGTGAAACGGCTCCAGGGCATCAACTTTCTCTCCTGAACCCAAAAACTTGATGGGTTTCCCGGTCAGCGCCCGCACCGATAAGGCGGCGCCACCCCGTGCATCGCCATCCATCTTGGTCAAAATAACACCGGTCAACGCTAGAGCATCGTTGAATGCCTTGGCGGTATTGGCAGCATCCTGACCCGTCATGGCATCTACGACAAACAAGGTCTCAACAGGCTTGAGGTCCGCATGCAACCTCTGGATTTCCCGCATCATCTGGTCGTCGACATGCAACCGTCCAGCCGTATCAATAATGACGACATCTGCGGCACGAATTCGCCCCTCGTGCACTGCCGCCCGAGCAATGGCAAGTGGGTCCTGATCCTGGGTCGAAGGGAAAAACATGGCTCCAACCTGAGAAGCCAATGTTTCCAGTTGCAAAATGGCAGCTGGACGATAAATATCCACAGAGGCTACCAGGACCTTTTTCTTCTGTTCCTGCAACAGACGCGCCAGTTTAGCCACACTGGTTGTTTTGCCGGCGCCTTGCAAACCGGCCATCAAAACCACGGCCGGGGGTGTCGTCTGCAAGTTCAGCGAGGCATTGGCCTCTCCCATAAGTCGAACCAGTTCATCATGAACAATTTTGACAAAAGCCTGACCTGGTTGAAGATTTTTAAGAATTTCCTGACCAAGGGCCTCGGAACGAATCCTGTCGACAAATTCCTTGACAACCGGAAGGGCAACATCGGCTTCGAGCAGAGCTGTACGCACTTCCCTGAGCGTATCCTTAATGTTGTCCTCATTAAGTTTTCCTCCACCGGAAATCGCTCGAAGTGTACCGGTCAGTCGTTCCGTCAAATTCTCAAACATTACATTATCCACCCTGCAATCATGCGCCCATTATAGCCCTAAAAGTATTCAAATCCACGTACATTCATGGCGATTGCTCTCGTTCTCGTTGCTGAATACATCAAAAATGTGAGCTTTGATCAGGCTGACCCATCTCATTGCCCATTGCTGATTTAATTCCTCCAGTTGTCGAAATACGCACACTATGCGAAACTGTACTTCTTATGGAACTATTGTTGACGAACATGACGCTCATCTCGGGTGTGGCTGCCACCCTGTTCTATTTATTTTCTGCATGGCTCGCTGGTCGTGCCATGTGCACCGATTATCCCTTGCGTAAACACCTTATCCTCGGCTCAGGCTGTATGGGGGTTCTCCTGCAGCTATGGGCCTTGCACCATCAAATCCATGACGCATCAGGCGTTGACTTGAGCCTTTTCAACACACTGGCCCTGATCAGCTGGATGATGGCTCTGCTTACCCTGATCTTCAGCATGTTCCGACCCGTTATTACACTGACAACATTAGCTTTTCCACTGGCGGCCCTGAGTACACTGGCTGCCTTGCTGATCCCACTGCCTTATCACCCCCCCCTATACATGAGCCATCTGGCTGAAACCCATGTTGTACTTTCCATTTTTTCTTACAGCCTTTATTTTGTCGCCGCTGGTCTAGCCATCCTGCTTTCGTTGCTCAACCATCGGCTGAAGCACCGGATGCAACTGACCGGACTGAGACTTCTTCCACCGGTACAAAGCCTTGAGACGTTGCTCTTCGAGACCTTACTGATCAGTTGGATCATGCTTACTCTTGCAATCGTCCTTGGTTTTTTTGCCGTACACAATCTGGTTGCAGAGCATTTAGTTCACAAGACCTTTTTTTCCATTCTGGCTTGGCTGATTTTTACCTCGCTGCTCGTCGGTCGCTATCGGATGGGGTGGCGAGGCCCCAGAGCTGTGCGGATGACACTCATAGGATTCAGCCTGTTGCTGATTGGCTTTCTTGGCTCAAAGGCTGTGCTTGAACTGGTGCTGCATGTCAATTGAACCGGGTATGAAGCCATGACGGATGGATCCGATTCAATCGTCACACTTCTTGTTGTTCTTCTGATTTCTCTGCTTGGGTCCGCATTCTTTTCTGCATCGGAAACGGGCTTGATGACAGCAAATCGCTACAAGTTACGCCATCAGGCTCAACTTGGCCAAAAAGGTGCTCGTCGGATCATGGCACTCCTCGCTGAGCCGCACCGACTATTGACTCTTATTCTGATTGGCAATTCAGCCATGAATGTTCTTGCCGGTTCTTTGGCAACTTTGATTGGCCTGCGCCTTCATGCTGAGGCAGCTGTCGCCGTTAGCACCGGAATTTTGACCCTGGCACTCCTGATTTTTGGTGAAGTTGGACCCAAAACGTTCGCTGCTGCTTATCCGGAGAAAATTGCCTACCCTGCTGCATTTATTCTGACCGGGCTTATGATCGTTCTGAATCCTTTAGTGAATGGTGTTCACCGGCTTTCCAGCATGCTGTTTCGCTTCAAGGTCCGTGATCCCCACCAACAAGAGGCGCTAGATAGCGACGAACTGCGTTCCCTGGTCAGTGACTCGACCGACGCCCTCCCTACCCAACACCGTGGTATGTTGCTCGGTGTGCTTGATCTGGACAGCATTCAGGTCAATGACATCATGATTCCTCGCCAGGATGTCATCGGAATCAATATCGAAGACAGTCTGGATGACATCATGGACCAACTCCGGTCAGTCCAGCATACCCGCCTTCCAGTGTTTCGTGGTGAACTTAATGATTGTATTGGCATTCTGCATGTACGCCATACGACGCGCTTCCTGCAATCAGAGCAGGTCAGCAAGGACGATATACTGCATTATGTTCGGGAGCCCTATTATGTTCCAGAAGGTACTTCTCTTCCGGCACAGTTACGTAACTTCCAGAAACAGCGCCAGCGGC
>JAJZUM010000063.1 GCA_021848605.1 Pseudomonadota bacterium
TCATTTGCTTCCCTGTTTGAAGATAGCCTCAAGGGCCTGGATGTTGAAAAAGGCGCGGTTATTTGTGGTACTGTGATTGCAATCGACGACGACTGGGTTACGGTCGACACCGGCTTGAAATCCGAAGGTGTTATCCCACGTGAAGAATTTCTGACTGATCGTCGCGAACTTGAAGTTCGTGTGGGTGATCAGGTGGATGTTGTCGTAGATGCCCTTGATAACGGTATGGGTTTGACCGTTCTGTCGCGCGAAAAAGCCAAACGTGCTGAAACCTGGACACGCCTCGAACGTGTGTTCGAACAGGGAGAAATTGTTCGTGGTATCATTTCTGGCAAGGTGAAAGGCGGCTTTACCGTTGATGTTGGATCAATCCGTGCTTTCTTGCCGGGTAGTCTGGTTGACATTCGCCCCATTCGCGATACCAGCCACCTGGAAGGTAAGGAGCTTGAGTTCAAACTGATCAAGCTTGATGCCAAGCGGAATAATGTTGTTGTCTCCCGTCGTGCGGTCATGGAAGCTGAGTCTTCTGCAGAACGGGAACAGTTGCTGGAAAATCTGCAGGAAGGTCAGGTTGTTCGTGGCATCATTAAAAATCTTACCGATTACGGTGCGTTTGTTGATCTCGGTGGTATTGATGGTTTGCTGCATATCACCGATATGGCCTGGAAGCGTATTCGTCATCCAAGTGAAATTGTCGAAGTTGGTCAGGAAATTAGTGTCAAGGTTCTGCGTTTTGATCGTGACCGTAACCGGGTTAGTCTGGGTCTGAAGCAATTGGGTGATGATCCTTGGCAGGATATTGTCCGTCGTTATCCTGCAGGCACACGTGTCAAGGCTCGTATCACCAATTTGGCTGATTACGGTTGCTTTGCGGAGCTGGAAGAAGGCGTTGAAGGTTTGGTGCATGTTTCCGAAATGGATTGGACCAACAAGAATGTTCACCCTTCCCGCGTTGTGCAGATTGGCGAAGAAGTGGAAGTACAGGTGCTTGAAATCGATGAAGAGCGCCGTCGTATTTCTCTGGGCGTCAAGCAGTGCAAGCCCAATCCTTGGGAAGAATTTGCCCGTCATCATGACAAGGGTGAAAAGGTATCAGGTACCATCAAATCGATTACTGACTTCGGTATTTTTGTTGGACTTGATGGTGGTATTGACGGTCTGGTTCATCTTTCCGATATTTCCTGGCATGAAGGTGGCGAAGATGCTGTCCGCCGCTACAAGAAGGGTGATACTCTGGAAGCCGTCATTCTCTCCGTGGACCCGGAACGCGAACGGATCTCTTTGGGTGTGAAACAGCTGGATCAGGATCCATTTACCGCGTATGTCTCCCGTTTTGACAAGGGTGCTTTGGTACAGGGAACGGTCAAGGCGGTCGATGCCAAGGTGGTTACCGTTGACCTGGGTGACGGTGTTGAGGGAACTTTGCGTGCATCAGAAATTAGCCGTGATCGTGTTGAGGATGCCAGTCGCCAGTTCAAGGAAGGTGATGCTCTGGAAGCGCGTATTATTGGTGTGGATCGCAAGTCCCGTATCATCAGTTTGTCGATCAAGGCCAAGGATGAAGCGGATGAGCGTGAAGCCATGGCAACACTGCGCGATGGCGATCAGGATGCTTCGGGTCCCAAGACGATTGGTGACTTGATTCGTGCCCAGATGACCAGCGAAAGCTGATCTATCTATACTGAACGTGCCGGGATGAAGTCCGGTACGTTCAGGTCTCGTTCTGAAAATTTATAGTTGTAAAATCACAAGCTTGAGCTAACCTATCTTTGGATAGCAGATAAACGGGAAGTGACTCCATGGCTCTGACAAAATCTGAACTGATCGACCAGTTGGTGAGCAAACAGACTGAATTGACGGCCAAAGATGTTGAGTTGGCGGTCAAGACCATGATCGAGCATATGTCTCAGACTCTTGAGCAGGGCGGAAGGATTGAAATCAGGGGGTTTGGCAGTTTTTCCCTGCATTTTCGTGAACCCCGTGTCGGACGAAATCCTAAAACCGGCGAATCGGTGCGCTTAGATAGCAAGTATGTTCCGTATTTCAAGCCTGGAAAAGAGTTGAAAGAGCGCGTTGATGCCAGCAAGCACCACGGCTCGACAGCAGCACGGATTCTTGACGATTCCGAGGACGACTGAAGGTGTTGGCGCGCTTGGTTTTGACCCTGCGCTGGTTGTTCTTTCTGCTTTTTTTCGCGTTTGGCCTCTGGATGGTGACGGTCAATTCGACCCCCTTGCATCTCAATCTTGTTTTTTGGATCGTACCCAACGTCAATGCCGGTTTGGCGATGATCGTCGCATTTACGATCGGTTCCCTGCTTGGAATATTCCTTGGCCTCAATATCTACACGCGTACCCGTCTACGAACCCAGTTATGGTGGCTCAGGCGTGAAGTAGAACGCCTGCGGCAGCAAAATAGTTTGAGAAGCAAATGAGTCCGCTGATTATTGCTTTAGATTATTCCGATATCACACCCATGTTGGCTTTGGTTGACTGTCTGGATCCATCGTTGTGTCGGGTCAAAGTTGGTAAGGAACTTTTTACGCGCTATGGACCGGACGTTGTGCGACGCCTTCAATCCATGGGATTTGAAGTTTTTCTCGATTTGAAGTTTCATGATATTCCTCATACGGTCGCGCAAGCGGTCGATGCTGCGGCTTCTCTGGGCGTGTGGATGGTCAATGTTCATGCCAGTGGAGGGCAGTCGATGATGAAGGCTGCCCGTGCCGCTATTGAATTACATCAATATAAAACCCTGTTGACTGCCGTGACGGTTTTGACCAGCATGGTGGCTGAAGACTTGAGGGAAGTGGGGCTGAATGTTAATCCTTTAGAGCAGGTGGTACGGCTCGGTACCTTAGCAATGGCTGCCGGCATGGACGGTCTGGTTTGTTCGGCGCAGGAGGCTGTTGCGCTTCGTACTCATCTTGGCAAGCAGGCACTGCTGGTGACCCCTGGAATTCGTCCTGCTGATTCTGCTCCGGATGACCAGAAACGTACCCTGACCCCTCATGAAGCTTTGCAGGCAGGTTCATCCTTCCTGGTTGTGGGCCGTCCAGTCACTCGTGCGGCTGAACCAGCCAAAGCTTTGCATGATCTCTTGCAATCACTTGCAGGGTAAATTGCGGTCTGGGTATTTTTTGTAGGCGCTGGAAACTTAGCATAAAACAGGAGTGCAGGCTGTGCTGGCGGGATGGGCAAAAGAAATCATATCCTTGCATCCACAAGGTCTGGCCATGCATGGCTATGGACAGGCTAAGCACAAAGCCTGGCGCAAACGCACCGAGCTCTGTGCTCGGGTGATTCTGATTCAAGAAGTCCCTGAGCAAGCGCCGCTCATATTTTGTTGTCTGGAACTGGGTTATGTGACCCATGCCATGCGTGCGGCCATTGTCGAGCATATTCGTCCTTTTTTTGGTATTCATTGGGATGAGGCACGGTTTGTTCTGACATGCACACATACCCATTCAGGTCCAGGTGGATGTGCTCATGAGGTGCTGTACAATCTGGTGACCCCTGGATTCAGCCCAGAAGATTTTCAGGCGGTGGTAGAAGCGAGTGTACTTGCGATCCGGCAGGCGTACGCACAGATCGTACCAGTCGACCTGGTTTGGACAAGCGCAGCACTTGCCGCTGATATTCCTGTTGCATGGAATAGGGCTCTGCAGGCCTATCTCCGTAACCCAGAAGCGATTCCTTATCGAGAACATGAACGGCATTTGGCACTGGATCGGCAGGTGCGCATGCTCTGCATACGACAAGGGATCAGGACGGTTGCGGTTCTGCATCTGTTTGGAGTGCATGCCACCTGTTTGGGGTCAGGATTGAATGCCTATGATGCCGATAATAAAGGTTATGCTGCCCGTGCCTTTGAGCGCTTTCTCGATGCGCAAGGGCTCGAGAAACCTGCGGTTGCCATTTTCGCTCAGGGTACGGCGGGTGATGTGTCACCACACTTTCATGGTTCAGGAGATCTTGACCGACGTCAGTCCATGACTCCTGCCCAGGAAGTCAGCTATGCACGTCGAAATGGACATCTTCAGGCAGAGCATGCCCAGTCTTTATATGACCTGCCCGGTATGGTCTGTGAAGGCCCCATTGAAGCTCGACTGGCCTATGCAGACTTCAGCAATGTTGAGGTTGCTCCTGATTTTTCCGATGGTCATTTGGCCCGGACGACGCGGCCGGCGCATGGGGTGAGTTTTTTTGCAGGCACTCCGGTTGATGGTTTGGGGATTTCTGCGCCGTTGGCTCTGGTTTTGCGCCGGCTGGCGCGGCAGGTTCGCCTGCTGAGAGGCAAAGTTGATGCTGATTTTTATCAGGCTCAGGGTAACAAGGATGTATTCCTTGATGCTGGCGGAAAACGAATTCTGGGAGTTCCGATCAAAGGGTTGCTGCGGCTACCATTTTTAGAGCATCTTGATCCAGTCGTCGGTGAGTTGCGTCGCCAGGTACGCCTTGGTGCCGTTGAAAGGAGTCCTCTAGTCCCGATAACGCTGCCCATTCAGTATGTACGCCTGGGGCCGATTGCCTTCCTTGCCTGTCCAGGGGAATTTACCACCGTCGCAGGACAGAGACTGGTCGCAACGGTGCGGCCTATACTGGAAGCCGCTGGTATTTCCGAAGTGGCCATGCTCACCTATTGCAACGACTACATGGGTTATGTCACCACTCGGGAAGAGTATGCAGTTCAAACTTATGAGGGTGGTCATACGGTATATGGTCAGTGGACTTTGGCTGCTTTTCAGACCCTGTATCAGGATATTCTTCGAACCAGGCCAGTCAGGCTGGATTTTTCCTTGCGCCCGATACCTGTTCCTGAAGATGAGTTGATGTTGCGCTCGGTTCAGCCATCAAAAAACACCCCGGGATAATCCCCTAGAAGGACCAAGCTGACTGCACTCATGATTCTGAACACATCATATCCGATTAGTCAGACAGTGGTGAATAACGCCTTGTTCTGACAGGGTACCATCAATGGGCCGAAGCCGATTCGGGTGACAGCCAGCCGTGGGAGCGCAAACGCTCTTCGGCAATGGCAAGCTGTCGTGGGGTGAACTGTCGTTTGTGGGCATTCCATTCATAAACCTTACGTTCAATGTTCTCTTGCAGGTCAGCACCTTCTTTGCGCATCACCCAATGTACGGTGGCAAGGAGTTCTAACCCGTAAGGTGATTCGAATCCCTCGACTAGCTGGGTCACGCGCTCGAAACGGGCGCGGCTGATGTCGTGTTGATCCAGGTAATTTTTGGCATCTTGCACTGCACCAGGCACCAGAGTGAGAGGCTTATCCGGCGCATCACCACCGTCGGCATAACCGACGATCAAATGGCCTTCCACGGCCTTAAGCACATGGCGCAGGTTCTCGGCATAGGGGCCGTAGTGATGTTTGACGTACTGGAGACGTAGCGGCTCACCAGCCTCCTGCATGAAGTACATCAGCTTGTGGACTTCCAGCAAGGTGACAAAGGGGTCAAGCAGGCCACCTAGATAGCGCTGCATCAGTTCAACCAAAGCGGCGCGGCCCGCCGTCATCTTTGGCACTTCGAGTACATGTGCCATTTTGTCGTCGGCGGGTGCGCCTTTGGGTTCAAATACCAACACGCGCACATCGGTCATCCCCTCTAGCGCGCGCGCAATGCGTGGACGCACATCGTTCCAGTCCAAGCCACCCAAGCCTGCGCCCAGCGGCGGGATCGCGATGGAGCGGATGCCCTTGTCGCGAATGACGTTGATCAGATCAGTCAGGCCCGACTCGATGTCTTCGATGCGGCTCTTGCCACGCCAGTGGCGCTTGGTCGGGAAGTTGATGATGAAGCGCGGCTGGGTGATCTGCCCCGTATCGAAAACGAACATGCGTCCAGGCTGCACGACATCGCGTTTGCAGGCGACTTCGTAAGCCTTGAAGTTCTCTGGGTAAACGTTTTTGAACTGTAAGGCGATGCCACGTCCCATTACACCAACGCAATTAACGGTGTTGACCAGTGCGTCTGCCTCACATTGGAGGATGTCACCATAGGTATACTCGATCATGACAGTGTCCCTCTTTCTCAGTAATACCAATCTGGCAAGACTGCGACCATAGGTCGGTGTCCGTGTGCCGGAAGGGAATTGACAACATGGTGGTAAACGGCGTTTGATTGCACACCGATACGTTCAATCAAATGCCAAGGGAAATGTTTCTCCAGCAGGAATTCAGCTTGTTTGCCTTCCTTTTGTGATTGCCAGTTATGGGCTTGTACAGCCTGCCAGTTAATTTCATTTAGATGGGCAAGATTATTCCGATCTTCAAAGAAATTCGAACCCGCATTCGATAGCGTAAATGCCCAGCGCAATGCTTGTGCGTTGGCCCATGCCACGACTGCGTGAAGGTCTGCCTCGAAGTGCACAATCGGCTCCTGGCCTCCCTGGTAAGTCAACTCGGGATTGCACCGATAAATCAGGTACAGCATGACCGAGCGAGGACAGAAGTAGAATGGTACGCAGTCGCCAACGCGAATGTCAGGATGGCTGCTGAGGCGCAATTCATTCAAGCGTCTCTGCTTAATGCTGTTCATGCCAATGGTGGTGCCAGGCGACGCTCTCCGCATGATTTCTGCATCGCACCACAAAAAACCGTCGTTTACGATTGAGGGCAGACGGTCTACATGGGCAATGTGGTAGATTTTCGGCTGAGGAGGTACGACTACGGCGCTCATGGGTTTATATCTCCGAACAGATCCAATGAGGGCTGGGTGATCTCCTGTTCATGCTTGCTGCGACTACGGGCTCGAGGGGGCGAAGGTTCGATGCTCCTTAACCGCTGCAAGGCGAAGCGCCCCTTTTAGTCTGGGATCGATACGAAAAGTAGGCGTGGCAGTCTTGACGGCGGCCATAATCTTTCCGTAAACCACTGTAAATGTGTTGCATCTTACAGTATGAATCTGACTTCAACAACCCAAACCTGACTGCGGCGGTATGGCTGGGGATGCCTTCAGCTATGCCGTGGATGTGGGTCGCGATCGACATGGGGTCGGATGAGGGCTGGCTCAATGCCCATGACAAGTCGATCAGCAAGCGTTTCAGGATGGCACGGCTAAATGTGCCTGCGGGCTCATTTACGTCAGTGGTTCTTCCCATCCTGTGCAATGGCGCGCATAGCGCAAAGAATAATGGATTCCATTTCGATCTTGCTTGTAATCGGACGCTTGCGAGCTTTGTGAGTCTTCCCCACGTCCAAGGGGAGTCTAAAAGCACACGGGCTATTTCGAAAAAATGGGGCGAAATTCAGTACAGAATGAGAACCCCCCAAGTTTTGCACGTGGGGAGTGATGCAGTTAGACTTTTAATGCCCCCTAGCCAGACCGGTCAGGGTAATGTTTGAACTGCCGCCAGAGTTACTGGATGTACCTGTTGTCGTCGTATTCGCGTTGATACCTAGAAAAGCTTCCCCATCAAGAACGAGACTGCCATTTACGGATATGGCTGCCTGATTGGCTGTGGCTGGAGTGCTGAGGTTGTAAATAATTTCCTTGCTACCAAGGACATAATAACTCGACAGGTTATAGGTCGCCGCGTTGATCGTCAGGGTTGTGGCCGTTCCGGTCAGGATGAAAGGAGTGGCTGTTGACGATTCAGTCAGGGTCAAGGTTGGAAGCAGGGTATTCTGCATGGCCAGATTGAAAACATCTTCAACCGGATTGGTGTTAGCCAAGTTTGGTGCCGAGAGGCTTATTCCGGTTGCATTGCTGCTTAAACACAAAGGAGCGTGTAGTCCCCCCAGGATATTTCCACGGGCCATCACTGAGATGGGTGAAGCAGGGCTTGTGCACAGGGAAGAATTGTCTGAGTTGCTGAGCATCAAGGCAGAGACAAGCCCTGACCAGTTGGGCTGGCTTCCCGATGGTGTAAGTACCAGATCGAAACGGACTGCATCCTGGACGGTTGCAACCTGGGTCGTTGCACCCGTTGGAGCGGGGTTGGTCATGGTGGCGGTGCCTCCACCAACAGCGGACCACACCCCGGTCGTGCCTGTCTGCAAGATGGAAGTGCCAAGTGCTCTGATATCTGAAGCAAGGTTGTAACGGGTGTTGCTGGACTGAATGCTCAGATTGAGCAAGGATCCTGATAGAGTGCCCGAGATCGTTCCGTCTGATGAAGTGATTGCACCCGAACTACTGATCGAAATGGAGTCGTTCATCAGCAAGGGTGCAGGTGTTGGTGTTGTGTTTGGTGTGCCTTGCGTACTGATGCCTGTATCAACCAGATAACCCTGAATCTGGTATGTTCCGGAGAGGTTAACCGCTGCCGAGACGCTTACAGGGCCAGCGGAATCTGACTGGAACTGAGGTGCCCAGGTCGCAGAAGCGGGGATGGATTGCATCAATGCCTGGAGCGTGGCCTGACAACTGCTGCCAAGTGTCGTTAGGGTCTGGGAAAGTACGGACGAAGATGTTGGCGTTGTTGAGGATGATGTACTTGAACTACCTGATGTGTTGCTGACAAGGGCAGAGGCTGCAATCTGTTCTGCCATTTCACGGGTATCCTTCATGCCGTTTGGCAAGCCACAATGCTGGTCAGTGACCGCCTGTATGCCGGCCGCCAGTGCCACCAGTTGATTCTGGTTGCCTGAGAGCAGGTTGTCATAATCGGTTGTCGATAGGGATGAGAGGTCTTTCCCTTCCGCTTTGGCCAATGCGAGGGCGGCTGTCGTGACCTGACTGACCACGGTATTAGGCACATTGCTTGACGAGACGTTGCCTAGTTGGCTCAGTGTTGTGGATGAGCCTAAAAAGCTGCTGAGCAGCACAGTAGAATTGGTGGGAGAGGTGGCATTGACGTAAATGGGTGTTGGGGTCGAAGGCAAGCTTACGTTGACACTCCAGATGGCATTGGCATCAGCCGTCGTTGTGGCCAGTATGACGGCTCCAGTCTGACCAAGTGGGGCATTCGCGGTAATCGTTATGGCTGCATTGGGAATTGGGGCGTCAATGACCGAGCCAGAGAAGGCCGTTGAACCGCCTCCGGATCCTGAGCCGGATGAACTGCCACCGCAGGCTGCAAGCGCCAGCGAGGTGAACAGAAGGGAGGTACGGGCAATACGAGAAAGCGCAGGTAGGGACACGTTGGGTCTCCTTCATGGAATGACAAGCATTACTATAGGTGGGAATTTTTCCCACGTCTATATATTTGTGATATTCTGTGACCATGTTCTAAAAAGGCAAAAATTAATTTGAGTGATAACTCCCGGCCCATGAGGTTCATGCAGGCAACCGAGCGTATTTTGTTGCCCTGGGTGGCGTTTCTTTTGAGAAAAGGGCTGCGCTACACGTCTGTTATCCCTTTGCTGAAGAATGTGTTTCTACAGGCTGCAGCCGATGAACTTGCCAAAACGGCCCAGCCCATAACCGCATCAGCGCTCAGTATATTAAGTGGTGTGCATCGCAAGGATGTTCGGCAATGGCTTGAACGCGGTGAACTAGGGCAGCGAGAACATGCTCCGGATGTGGCCAATCAGGTTTGGACGTTGTGGCAACAGGATAAGACCTGGGCGCAGTGTTTACCGGAGCATGGAATGTCCGGTTCATTTGCTGCGCTGGTACGTTGTGTCAGCAAGGATGTTCATCCGCATACGGTAGTGCTTGAACTCGAGCGTCTTGGACTTTTGCAACGTGAAAAGGAAAGCGGACGCATCTGTCGGATGGGTGATGCCTATATCCCGCCAGCAGATTCAATTGAAGCACTTACTATGTTGGTGGATAGTGTTCAGGATCATGTGCTGGCTGGAACCCATAATCTTGATGCAGCCAAAGAGCATGCCATGCTCGAACAGAGCGTGTTTGCCGAGCCATTGTCTCCAAGCAGCGTACAGGAGCTTGAAGTATTGGTTCGTAAAGAATGGCAGCGCATGCAGGCGAAGCTGCTGATAGAGGCTCGTCGGCTATGGTTGCGAGACCAGCAGCAACAAACAACAGCCTCACAGGCTGAACGTGTCGATATAAACAACCGGTTCCGAGTGGGTGTTTTTACCTACCGGGCCAAGATTGAAACGGAAAAATCCTCCACCGACAAACTTGATAACGGAACTTGATGATGCGTTCGGGTCCAATAATGATTCGTCTGATGATGGTGTTCAGTATCCTTATGCTGTGCAGTTGTGGTGGCGGGAATAGTCTGGCCGGAACGGGCGGGGTCGGGTCAGGAGGAACGGGCATTGTTTCTGGTACTGTGACCGGACTTGCCAGTATTGTGATTGATGGGCAGGATATTCAGGAGTCCATTCTCCCTGTGCATTCGGATGGCATACAGGGTCCGGATCAGACCGAGGCGCTCTCTCAGCTGCAAATCGGCGCACAGATGCAGATCAGCCTGAGTCAGGGACAACCTCAAAGTCTGTCAGTACGTATCCAGTTGGCTGGGCCAATACAGTCGGTGAATAGTACAGGTCTCATAGTGCAAGGAGTGCCGGTTCGCGTCAATACGAATCCAATATTTGCTCCGGTGACATTTTTTGCGGGGGTATCTGGGTTTGCCGGTTTGCAAACCGGTCAACAGGTGGCGATTTCGGGCATCTATGCTGAAGATCATTCGGGTCCCTATGTGTTAGCGACCCGAATTGCCGTGCATGCTTCGGCGTCTTATCAGGTCATTACCGGGGTGATTGATGTGGTTCAGGCAGGGCAACTGACGCTGAATCAGGCCAACTGGCCAGTGACAGCAGGTGTGAGTCTGGCATCAGTGGCAACGGGTAGTCGGGTGACGGTCTGGATCGATGCAACGGGGCATGTTGTCAAAGTGCTGCCATTGGGGTTTCAGGGTCAGGCAGATTCGGTTCAACTGACCGGAGTGGCCTACAATATTTCAGGGCAAACGTTTTGGCTACAAGGCACTGAAGTAGTGGCCATAAATGGCCTGCCAGCTACCGTCTCTGACGGTGCTCTGGTTTCAGTTCAGGGCAGTCTGGTGGGAGGGGTTGTTCAAGCCCAGGGAATTCAACCTTATAGTCCTGCTTTAAATCCAGTACTTTTGCAAGGCAATATATCCCAGTATGTTGGTCCAGCCAGCATGGAAGTGCGTGGTGTGCCGATTGATGCATCCACAGCCAGTATTCAGGGCACACTTGGCGATGGAGTGTTTGTAAACGTTCAGGGCATCATTCAAGGCAATCATGTCCAGGCCAGTAAGGTAACGGTAACAACCCCTCCTGTTCAATCGATTCTGACCCAGCAGTGTACGGTGTCCCAGGTTGAGTCAACCCGGCTGATTTGTCAGTCTGGGCAGGGTGTGAATCCGGTTCAACTTACCTGGATACAGCAACCACTGGTCCATTCAAGCCAGGGAGTTTCAAGCCTGTCGGCAGTGTCGGTTGGGCAAACCATCCTTTATGATGGACAGTTGTCCGCAAACGGAGCGATCCAGGCAGATTCCCTGCAGATTCTGAGTGATCAGGTCGAACAGGCCGTACCCGCCAATCCCGCTTTATCAGGTCAGATGCACAGCATACAGGGGATTGTCTATGGTCTTCAATTAAGTGCAGGCCTGTTCAGTCTCAATAACCTTAATTTTGCCTTGGCACCAGGCGTTGCGGTACCGACTGACCTGGCAAATGGGGTTGTCGTCGAAGTTGCATTTGTTCCCGGTGCGGTTAATCAGGTTCTATCGATTACGGTAGACCATTGAGAAAAAAAGAAAATGGTGGGATGATCGGCAGCTATAACCCATGAATATCGGATGGAGGATCATCATGGACGAGCATTATCGGGTGTGTCATTTATGTGAAGCCATGTGCGGTGTGACGATCCGTCATCAGGATGGTGTGATCCATAGTGTCAAAGGCGATCGCCAGGATCCGTTTTCACGGGGGCATATCTGTCCTAAGGCTGTGGCACTCAAGGATATACAGGATGATCCTGACCGTTTGCGTACCCCCGTCAAGCGTGTTGGTGAACGATGGGAGTCGATCACCTGGCGTGAGGCATTCAGCCTTGTTGCCAAGGGGTGGCAGTCAGTGCGACGTCGGTATGGTGGTAAATCACTTGGATTTTATGCCGGCAATCCTACGGTGCATCATGTAGGGTCCATGTTGTTGATCGGGCCGCTCATTCATGCCCTGGGCGCCCGCCAACGTTTCTCAGCGACATCCGTCGATCAGTTGCCTGCCATGCTGGCATCCCTGAAGATGTTTGGGCACCAGATGCTTTTGCCAATACCAGATATTGACCGAACCGATTATTTTTTGTGCATTGGGGGTAATCCTGCTGCTTCCAACGGCAGTCTCATGTCGGCGGGCGACGTCATGGGGCGCATTCGTGCTCTAAGGCAGAGGGGTGGAATCTGTGTTGTGGTTGATCCTCGACGGACGGAAACAGCGGATCAGGCTGATGAATATATTGCCATCCGTCCTGGGACAGACGTGTATATGCTTGCCGCCATGCTCCAGACCATTTTTGCGAATGGTTGGGAGCGTCCAGGTCGATTGTTGAGCCTTGTACGTGGCTGGGATGAAGTCAAGCAGCTTGTCTCCCGCTTTACCCCTGAATCGGTTCATGCGGTGACGGGAATCTCGGCAGAGCAAATCCATAAACTGGCCTATGAATTCAGTCATGCTTCCTCGGCAGTAGCCTATGGTCGGGTAGGTGCCTGCACCCAGGAGCATGGTGGATTGACGCTTTGGCTAATTCAGGTGCTGAATGTAGTGACCGGTAACCTCGATCGCGAGGGAGGGGCCATGTTTACGCATCCGGCGATTGATCTGGTCGGGCTGGGACTCGAGCCAGGCGGATTTGACCGGTTTCGGTCACGAGTGCGTCAGCTGCCTGAATTTGGAGGTGAATTTCCTTCAGTGACTTTGGCAGATGAAATACTTACACCGGGTGATGGGCAGATCAGGGCTCTGATGACTCATGCAGGCAATCCGGTATTGTCGGTTCCGGGGGGTGAGCGACTTGAAAAAGCTTTGGCCTCACTTGAGTTTATGGTATCCATCGATTGTTATATCAACGAAACGACTCGGCATGCACATGTCATTCTTCCACCAAGTGGACCGCTGGAGCATGGTCACTTTGATCTGATTTTCAATATGTTGGCTGTACGAAATGTCGTACGTTATAGCCCGCCTTTATGGGAAAAATCACCCGATCATCGTCATGATTTTGAGATTATCATTGGCATCATGAAAGAACTGGCATCCGGTTCGGATGTGCTGGAGCGTGTTCGGATGGGTGGTATGGCAGCAGTGCTTGAACGTCTTGGCATCGAAGGTGTTCTCGATCTTCTGTTGCGTATGGGGCCCTATGGTGCCTCCTATCCTGGGTTACGTGCCTTGAAACAACATGTTCTGGGGCGGGATATGATGAAGCTATGGTTTGGCCGGTTTCCAAAAATTCACAAGGCGTTGCAACATACAAGTTTGCTTTCTACCCAATCGATGGGATTGAGTATGGAGCGACTTCGTGCTGCCCCACATGGACTTGATCTTGGGCCACTACGTCCGGCGTTGCCGGAACGTCTGAATAACCGCCACCAACGCATTGACCTGGCTCCTGGCCTCTATCAAGAGGCAATGTCGCAGCTT
>JAJZUM010000064.1 GCA_021848605.1 Pseudomonadota bacterium
TCCGATCTATAGGCACTGCGTCGATTGGCGACCCCCAAAACGGCAACCAGATGATCCTCGCGAAATACCGGCACCACAACCAGACGACTGAGAGTCACTGTCCCGGGCAATCCTTCCTGTTTGTAAAGTATGCCGGCTTGTTGGTTAAGAACAATCGTCTGCCGCAAGGCAATACACTCATCCCAAACGGTCGTGTTTTCAAAAGATTCGACCTCAGGTTGCAATTGCACCATCTGCAGTGTATTTAAAGACCAGACATAGTCCTCAACATGTACTCCAGAACGATCAAGGCGATGATAAAAACTGACCGGACTCTCCGTCAACCGCTCAACTTCGGTCAGGGCTTTCATCAGCAAGGGATGGAGTTCATGTGAAAAAACCAGTTCGCCCAGCGTCTGGCGCAGTTCCATCATTGCCTCACTGCGCATCCGATCGGTAATATCGCGGATGATCACCACAACCCCTGGCGCCATGGCTGATCCATGTTTTTTTCGCAGCGCCGAAATCGTCAACCAGGCCCGTTTCGTCGGCGTATCCACCAGAAATGGGATCGCACTTGAGATTCCATGCTGCATGGCTTCCTGCAAGACCTCGGAACAAAGCCTGGCTGCTTCCTTAGGAAGAACCTCCGCAATCATGCTTCCAACAGCGTCGCTGGAACCAACGCCCAGTACATTATCCACAGGGGCATGCCACGTCTGGAAAACACCTTCAGCGTCCACTTCAAAAATGATATCTGGCAAGGCATCCAGTGTTGACTCAAGACGGTCTTTCAGGCTCAAAATCTCATCATGTTGTAGCTGTTGATCGGTCAAATCGACCAAAGTCAGCAGACGTATCGGCCTGGTCAGGGCCGTCTCTGCCTGCAACCAACTCAGATGAACGATGATACTGCGTTCATGGCCAGCCTCAGTCTGCATGCGCAGCGCTTGTGGTTCAGCCTGAACCGTTTGCGAACCTAGTTGCCAAAGCTGCTGCACCGCACGGCGTTCCGGCTCATGTGGCAATGACAAAGCAAGCCATTGTTCTACGGTTTTGACTTTTTCCAGACCATAACCAAATAGGCTTTGAAATGACTGGTTCACATAAGTCAGCTGATCGGCAGCATCAAGAAGAATCATGGGTACGGGTGTCGATTGCAGAACAGCGCGCAACTGCTCCGATGTTTGCCTTAATGCCGATTCCAGTTCGACCTGACGGCTAATATCCCGAAAAATGGTAGCAAAATGGCCTTGGGCCGGACGCACGGCAGTGATCGCAAAGACTTTCTGCATAGGTTCGAAACGGTCCTCAAAATACAGGGAATTTCCCGTTTCAACAACCCGGGCATAGTCCTGCAAGTAGGGTACCTGTCCAAAAACCTCGGATGCCCTTTTACTCAGGATGGCAGTCTGCTGTAACCCGGTATGACGTTCAAAGGCCGAATTGACACTGAGAAAGCGATAATCACAAGGGGAGCCATCATCCTGATAGATCATCTCATGCAGGGCAACCCCTTCAGTCATCGAACTGTAGAGCGCATGAAATCGCGCTTCACTATCCCGTAAAGCCTGTTCCTGCTGATAACGTTCGGTGACATCATGGCCAATACCCAAAACCCCGAGTACATCGCCATTCAGATCGCGCATTGGTGTCTTGGTCGTTTCCAGCAGAATACGTCGTCCATCCTCTGCCAGGGTAATCCATTCCTCATTGCGCACCGATTGATCCGAAGTCATGGCAAACAGATCGTGTTTTCTGAAGGAATCCGCCAAGGCTTCATCGACAAAATCAGCATCCGATTTACCGACAATATTCGCTTCAGATGCCCCGAAAAAACGCTCAAAGGCAGGATTACAAGCCAGATAAACACCCTCACGATTCTTGAGCCAGATCAGATCAGGCAGCGTATGGATCAAGGTTCGCAAAAAGGCTCGTTCACGCTCAAGCGCCTGTTCCATCTGTTTACGATCAGAAACGTCATAAAGCGTCAGCAGATACTGGCGGGCATCCGCATGATCCAAAACAACCGCCCTGAGCAGGATGGTCTTTTCCCGACCGTCAGGACAGTGAATCAACACCTCAGTGGACGATGTCAACAAATTCGATGTCATACATTGCCGAAGTGCATCCGGCCAATGATCCAGGGAGGACGTTGTTGAAGCAGATAGAGCCATGCGCATCTGCAAAAACACAACTTCCTCAACGGCAACAAAAGTCTGGACAAATGCCGAATTGGCCCTGACAGCCTGATAATCCGCATCACAGATCAATATCGGTACCGGCAGTACTTCGAGCAAAGTCTGCACATACTGCTCTCGGTTCTTAAGGGTTTGCAGCAGCACTCGCTGATCAGTGATCGACCGGATCAGATCAATGGAATTTTTGGTCAGCGATCCATAGACCGCAAGAACCAGTTCAATAAGCCGTCGATGTTCCTTGCGCATCAACGCCTCAGCCTGGCTTCTGGATTGTTCCAGACTGACACCGGACTGCAGGTACTGGACGGTCAACGCCATATACCGATCCGATTCCAGAATATGTGCCACCAACCAGTGGGTCAGATAGGACAATGCCTCAAGGACAACTTGATCCTCAGCCAAAGTTTGCTGACGTGCGCGCAAATCCTCAACAAAATGAACAAATCCGGCATGCAGGGAACGATGCTGAACCTCGGCGAGATCATCCGCCAGATAACGGGCCCATAGGCGCTCCTCGGTCTGGAAATGCTGCTCGGTGTAGGATTGCAGATCGGCCAGCAAGTTTGCAATTGCAAAGGACTCACTGGGATAAGCAAGGTGTGTGGCCAATCGATTGAGTATAGCAACCAGACCTTGATGCTGAACATCAATCTCCGCAAACCCGGTTCTGAAAGCATCATTCCAGGGAATGATCTCAAGCGCTGCAGCTCGATGACCTGATTGACTATCCATAACGCACCTGCTGCCCACTGTCTGCGCAAAACGCACCAACTAATCTGCAGACATCAATATTTTTGATGAACCATCCATCAAAAAATCTAGCATAAATAAATCTTAGGTTCCTGACCAAGATCATATTCTTAGTTAGTCTTTAAGCCATATTTGTCAAAGACAGTTTACTCCATCAAGCTCCATGAGACAAAACGCATACCGACTCGACAACCCGGCCATATCGCCAATTGCCGGGCATTATCAGCCGACACAGAAATGGTCATCTGAACATGATTGCCAACATCGAGTTGTACCTGGTATTCATCGCCCGATGCAGTGGGTTGAACGGCCACAACCTGAACAGCCAGCAAATTAGGCGCTATATCGAGGTGGCCCAAACGGATATCCCTGTTCCTGACTCGCATACACAGTCGTGGTTTCATGAACCAGGGTGCCGGCAACTCAATCCACAGTTTCTGCCCAGCCCAGGCTACTTCCACCATCTGCAAACCAGGTTCATAGCGCAGCACGTCAAAACAAAGTTCCAGGGGCTGCCAGCATGTATCCATCGAAGCAGTATCGAAGCAGAACTTTCCAGACTCGATGCGTACGACCTGATCCACCCAGCCATTCAGTTCATCGGGGTCGTGGGTCACATAAATCATCGGCAAGGCAAGGCGTTCCTGTGCCTGTCGCAATCCACTCAACACGTCAACACGGGCTTGCTGATCAAGACCGCTTAAGGGCTCATCAAGCAAAAGCAGTCGAGCTTTGCTCAAAAGCGCCATGGCAAGGGCAACCCGACGCTGCTGACCACCGGAAAGTGCTGATGGATAGACATCAAGCAACGCCTCGAGCGCAAACCAATGCACCACTGCATCCCTCATACAGTAGAATGACTTAAACGCAGCCAACTCTTGGGCCCAGTCAAGCTGGCGCGCCACAGTCATATGCGGAAAAAGGCGATTATCCTGAAAGACATATGCCATTCGGCGTTGATGGGTTGGCATACGATACGCCCCATCCATGAGTGTTTCACCGTGTACAACCAGCCGGCCAGCCGGACTCTCCAGTCCAGCGAGACAACGCAAAAAGCTTGTTTTGCCGGTGCCGGACCGCCCATACAGGGCAACCTTATTCAGATGTGCCAACTCCAGTCGGCAATTAAGCTCAAATCGCTTTCGTTTGAGCTGAAAATCGCACAGCAAAGCTGGTTCAGGCATGTTTTTCTCCACGGAACCTGAATCCATAGAGCAGCCAAAGTACCATAAAACTGAATATCACCATGATGGCAGCTAAATGTTCTGCCGCCTGATACTCAAATGCTTCAACATGATTGTACAGACTGACGGACAGAACGAGTGTCTTGCCAGGAATATTCCCTCCCATCATGAGCACGACCCCAAACTCACCAACAGTGTGGGCAAAAACCAGAACCGATGCATTAAGCAAACCGGTTCGGGACAGCGGCAGAACCACCTGACGAAATCGCTGCCACGGACTGGCACCGAGTACAGCTGCGGCTTCAAGCAATGCTTCAGGGATGGCAGCAAACGCCACCGACAGAGGTTGTAAGGCAAATGGAAGCGAATAGAGCATGGACGCCAGGACCAGGCCGGAAAAACTGAACGGTAACAGCCCCCATCCCAGTCGTTGAGTCAGTTGACCAACCCAACTCTCTGGACCGAGAAACACCAACAGATAAAAACCAAGTACCGTGGGAGGTAACACCAGTGGCAGATTGACCAGGGCTCGAATCATACCCCGTCCATTGCCCCAGCCTCGAGCCAGCCACCAGGACAAAGGAAGTACCAGCGGAATCAACACAAGTGTGACGACCCCCGCCAATTGCAAGGTCAGCCAGGCTGCTACCCAATCAGCTTGCATCATATTCAGGGTCCGTATCCATAAGACTTAACAAGTTGCCGCATATCCGCTCGCTGCAAAAAACGCATAAATAATACAGCATTTGGATCATGGGCTCCGCGCTGCAAGATCACTGCATCCTGCCGTATGGGATCATACAACGACTGCGGCACTTTCCAGTTTGAACCGAGTTCTGATTCACCAGGGTTCGTCAGCTGGGACTGGGCGATAAATCCTAATTCAGCATTCCCAGAACGCACAAACTGCCATGTCTGACCAATGCTGTTACCCTCAATGATGAGCTGTTGCACCTTCTCGTACAGGTGCAAGTGATGCAATACTTGCATGGCGGCAGCACCGTAAGGTGCTGTCTGAGGATTCGCAATGGCCAGATGACGATACGTGCGAGTCTCCAGTACACGCCCCTGCGCATCCACTTTACCCGGTTGCAACGACCAAAGCAGAAGATGACCTTGGGCATAGGTCCACTCTGATGACCCAACCGCTTCCTTCATCGCCACCAGCGTCTGCGGCGTCTTCTGGTCTGCCGCCAGGAAAACTTCGTAAGGTGCGCCCTGTTCAATCTGACTTTTGAGTAATCCGGTTGCACCAAGACTGTACTGCAGATGAACACCGGTTTCCTGTTCAAAGCGCTGGGCAATGCGCTTTATCGGACCGGCAAAATTGGCAGCCACCGCCACATCAAGAATCGGTTGAGCCGCATTTGCTTGCTGCAGGCAAGCCAGAACCAGGCTCAGCATCCATAGCGCCCGGATTCCGTCAAGTGGCTTGAATAGGTTTTCCCTCATCATATCTCCCCAAAGTTTGTACTTAGGATCAGCATGACACATCGTTATATAAATTTGTATACAACGAGCCCAAGTATTGTTAGCATTTTTTAACAATGGACCCTTGCGGCATCCTGTTTATTGCACCTCAATGCAAAACGACCCGGAGTTTGAAATGAAATACCCCGACCCCACCCGACGCATCCTGACGCTTCTGCTCATATCATGCAGTATGCCGATGAGCTGGGCAGACTGGCTGGCTGACGTCAGCACATTGCAGAACGAACAACCGCACTGGATGACACCACTGGTAACCGTAACACCACGTCTGGAGCAGGAATACCGGTTGGATATCCTGCAGATCGATCAAAAAAATGGTGGCCACGTTGATAATTATGGTAATGGTAAGGGCTTGGAACTTATCACCCCATTCGCTCCTGTGGAGGTCGCCCTGAGTGGACCAGCGTATATTCATCATCCGGATTCAACAGCAGTCAATGGCTGGAGCGATAGTAGTTTTCTGCTCAAGTATCGCCTGCTTGCAGCAAACGAGAACAACGGCAACTATATCGCGACCATCTTTATGGGCGGATCGCTGCCTACCGGTTCAGACCATATCGGCAATGGATCAGCCATCTACACACCTACCCTGGCCCTTGGCAAGGGATCTGGTCAAATGGATATCCAGTCAACACTGAGCTACAGTCTGCCCGTCAGTAATACCCAGCATCTTGGTCATCAGCTCGTCTGGAATACCGCCTTACAGATACATGTGAACGCATTCTGGCCTGAAATCGAATACAATCAGATATCATACCGGGATGGCCCCAATTCGGGTGAACGACAGGGCCAGGTCACCTTGGGAACACTTTGGCGCCATCGTATCGTCAACCGCTTGGGCCTTGCGCTCGGCATTGGTTACGAACATCCCGTAACAACATTCAATACCCAGAAAAACACTTGGATTGGTACAGCTCGTCTTAGTTTCTGAAGATTGAACCATGTCATCAACACTCTTGCTTGAACTTGCTGCCTGGAAGGGGGATCAGCGCATCGCCTTACTGGAGGCCATCGCCCATACAGGCTCCATTACCCAGGCAGCCCGAAGCTTACACGTCTCGTACAAACACGCATGGGATCTCCTGCACGAACTTGGCAATCTGGCTGAAGAACCGCTTTTGGCAACCCAGAGTGGTGGCAAACGCGGTGGTGGCAGTGTATTAACCAGCTATGCCCTTGACTTGATCAACAGCTATCGTACCCTCGAAGCTGAACATACCGCCCGCCTCGACAAGGTTGGTTCCCGCTGGCATGCCCTCAGTTGGCAAACTTCAGCGCGCAACCATTTTCTCGGTCGTATCCAGAACATGCAATCCTCAGGGCTTGAGACTCGAGTGACACTCGCGATGAACGACCAATTTAGCCTGATTGCCCAAATTACCCAGGCATCGGTTGAACGCCTGCATCTGGATATTGCTCATGAAGCCCATGTGATGTTCAAGGCATCGGCCCTGGAAATACATGTTAGCGAACCCAAACCGGCGCAAGCCAGCAACAACATCCGGGTTCAACTGATGCAGATCCAGCAGGCGAATGATCAAAGTGAGCTAACACTGTATCATGAATCCGGCATTCATCTGTACGCCATGCTCCAGCCACACCATCAGGTATTTCAAGAGATCAAAGAAGGCCAAATGCTCTGGGCTCATTGCCCCGCACACAGCATCCTGCTTGCCGTCCATCATCACCAAAGACTGCCCATGGATGAAAACTCCAAATGACATAGTCTGGGGGAAGCAGCCGACCATCATCTTCAACCCGATCAACTATTGCTCAGAACTGCACCGCTGGGGTTATTCTGGCCAATGAATCCATGAGTTCCGATCATGCCATGAATCCGGCAACAGAAAAGGCGCCGCATGACCCTGCTGGTTCAATGTGTTTGCTCATCCATAATCAAACAAAAAATGTGGGCACTAAACAACCACCAGCTAAAGCTGGTGGGTTTGGGTTACGGACTGAAAGCCCGGATATGCGTCGACTAAAAGACGCTTCTTATTCTGGCTCCATCTTAAATTCATCGTTCGGGTTCGGCTCAAAGTGAGCCCCAAATACAGCTTGATCATCTCTTCCATCATCTGTCCTACCGTTGCACAGAAATACCCCCTCGCAAAAAAATGTCGCCCCCAGTACCGCTTCTTGATATGTAAACTCCCCATATAGCGTACTCGACGTCCGTCCTTTGATCCTCCTCATAATCTCACTCGGAGCCATATCCGGCGGAAAACTCACTAAAACATACACGTGATTTGAGCTCAGTATCGCAGCTAATGCTGACCGGCTAAAGCCAGTGGTTTAAACCTTATGATGGAAAATTAATCGTGAATTTTCCAAAATCCGGCATTTTCTAACCGTCAGAAAATGTGCGAAAAGAACAAAAGTGACCGGTCTGGATTTTTTCTATAATCTAGGTACTATACACGTATAACAAGTTAAGGAGACGGATATGTTGGCGATACGACTTCCCGAAGAAATCGAGAGCCGCCTTGACCATCTTGCTCAGGTGACAGGCAGAAGCAAAAGCTTTTACGTGCGTGAGGCCATCTTGGAACATCTGGACGACCTCGAAGATTTGTACCTTGCAGAGCAACGTCTGATCGACGTTCGCACAGGCCGCAGCCGAACCTATACGCTGGAAGAAGTGGAGCGCGATCTTGGCTTGGCGGATTGAGTTCGACGACAAAGCCAAGAAGGAATTGGCCACACTGGACAAGGTTGTCGCCAAGCGTATCACCACTTTTCTGCACAAACGCGTCTCTGAACTGGATGACCCACGCAGCATTGGCGAAGCCCTCAAAGGCTCTAAGCTGGGAGCCTTCTGGAAATACCGCATAGGCGACTACCGCATCATTGCCAGCATCGAGGATAAAATTCTTAGGATTCTTGTCGTGCATATTGGCCATCGCGGGGATGTTTACAAAAAAACATAATCGCTTTTGCTGTTTTCTGGTATCTGCTCACCCCCTATGTGTGAATATCACCTGACAGCGCCTTTTGGATCGCGACGAGAGGATTATGTCCTTGGTGGGCCATGGCTTTCAGATAGTTGGAGATACAGCAATCGACATTGGCGATATAGTGGACCCCTGAGTCAAGACAGAATTTATCCTAATTTAAGTTACGTCTGTCTGTTTCACTGCAGCAGGTTGGTGCTGCCCCGTTGTTCCTTGTTTTAGCTCATCATACCCATCAGCAATTCTTGCACCACCACCTTTGCCTGTGCAATAGACGGTTTCCGGTGTCTGGTCGCTCAGTGCCTGGTGTGGACGATTCCCATTGTAGTGGGCAAAGTATTCCGTCAACCCCAAGTAGAGCTCAGGCATCGTTGCATAGCCTTTCAAATAAATGTCTTCATACTTGATGCTTCGCCACAGCCGCTCAACAAATATATTGTCCATGCAGCGGCCACGACCATCCATGCTACTGAGCTACGTACTCTTCAAGCTTCCACAAATATCGAGTGTCATAAGTTTCACGATTCCAATTTGAGGAAGTCTCCGCAGCGACTTCCCATAAACCCCGCGTGGTCGAATCAAGGCAACAAAGGCAACTTCTTACCCTATTTCGGTAAAGTATTGACGGTTGCTCTGAGGCGACGCCAGTCATCCGCCATTATCCAATTGCCTTCGCCGCAAGCGATGTACCAATCTTTCCATCCATTTCTATTTGTGCCTGTGATTTTCTCCGATGCAGCCGAGAAGGAGTTGAATGTACCACTCTCACCGTCTACAACTAGTGCACCGTTATGAACTGATGCGTAATAGGTTGCGCCAGAGTAGGTGAATCGACACCGAGTCCCCTCGGAAGGGAACTTTTTTGTCAGCGGTTCCATTACGGTTACGATGTCGTGGCTGCCCGCTGGAGCCAACCATATTTTGCGTGCGACATTGAAAAGCGACTCACCTCGTTCAGCGATTGTACTCTCATTCCAATCATCAAAATTATTTAGATCTCGATTAAGCGCCAGGCTGGAGTTTGACCGCACTGCTGGCATTTTCACTGAGTAAGAACCGTTGGATACTGACGAGTTGAGAGCATGAGTTAGCAGGGTAAGATTTCCTAGCTTGTTCACCGCGGCAGAACGTGCGGCCTGAAGGGCGGCAAATTCAGGGTCAAACTCACCGGGTTCCAGATGTTCAAATCCGGAGATTGGCCAGTTGGCGGACCAGCTTTGGGGCATGATGTGTTCAATCGTGAGAGTCGATTTGATTTCGATCTCTTCATTCAAAGCTGAGCGTTTGTATCGCTCAATTGCCACGAACATATAGCGAAGCCTAGGCTGACGGGGGCCTGCATATTGATCGCGCTCCATCCAACCTCTATGAAATTCGGTATCATCCGGCCAGCGGTCAGTCTCGGCAACACGTTCAGAGAGGTATGAAATCAGGCTGTCGACCTTGTTGCCGTCCCCCTTCCGAAGATGAGCGATTATGCCAACGAAGAATCGATTGTAATTCTTGTTGGTTAGTCTGCAAATGTCCCGTCTCAAGATATAGCTTTTCAGGGCTTCAAGGGCTTCGGAAAGATTCGCGCCCAGGTTCGCCTCGGATGCAAGATAGATTACAAGGGGCATTGCAGTCGAAACATCGAAGGCATCTGCAAAAAGGCCGAAATCACCAATAGGATCATCGGCCACTTGATCGAAAAGCATCTCTTCAACCGAGGCTGTAGCGGAAATAGCTTCTAATTCATCGACAACAGAGGCGAAGGGGCGATTGCTTAATATCCATCGGCGATAGCTCTCGAACAGCTGATCGACCGATACGATATCCGCCACCTTCATTGAGAGATGATCGGTCAACATCCAGTCAAGACGCTTGCGGACTTGGCGACCACGCGAGGCGCTTTGGTTCCAGAAAGCACGGTCGAGAGGTATCCAGTGCTTTTCATAGAGACTGTCAACGGTGAGTGAACCGCTGGCTTGGCCAAGCCCTTTTGCGCGCTGGAAGATGAAGTTACGCATGAGATCACCGGGGGTCAGGTCAACGCCACGACTGTTGAGTGTCTCGAATATTGTTTGGGGATCGTCGCCGCCTTCCAATTCGATCGAGACAACCGCAAGGCCGGCCTTCATCGCCTCAAATAATATCTCAAAACGAAATTCATCAAAGCCGGTATCGGTCATGACATGATGCTTGATGGCGTCCATGAAAAAGGCATGAGCTGATATTGCGAGCCGGACAAAGCCGTCCTCGTTGAACGCCGGGGGCACGATAGCATCAATGTCTACCGAAGGATCAATCATCCCAACAAATGCGCGGCGATCAGTTCGCGACGGCCAGAGCTTGAATCGCTCGATCTCCTCTTGGGCCATCACGCCTTCGTTCAAGAGGTATGGGCGCAGTTCGTCTGCCCATTTCGTTGAATAGGGCTCGGCAACATCGCGAAGCGCCGCAAGAAGAATCTGGAATGTGGTGAGACGTTGCTGACCGTCGATAATCTCGAAAGCTTGCACCTCTTTGCCGAATGTCTTGATCTGAGCAATAACAATCGCACCTAGAAAATGCGGGGTAAGAGATGCCCGATCGGTTCTCAGGCGCTCGGCCGCTCGCTCAATATCCTCCCATAGCAGTTCGAGTTGTGGCTGTACCTTCCAAGCATATTGCCGCTGATAGAGAGGGATCAGATAGCGCTTTTTGCCATCGAAAAGCTCTATAATACTACGTGTGTACGGCCTCATGCCATTATCTCCTTATCTACTCAGCAATTCTCATTATGACTTTTCACGCAGCCGTAGGCGAGCGTCATGGAACAGAGGATAGAGTAGTATTCGTTTAGGCGAGGCACCATGGCGCTGGTGGGTGGTGTCCTGTCTTCCACGACCCGTGGTCAGCCCTACGTCCAGCCAATTGGCCGCGCGGTAGCAGTGTCCTTGGAATCGCTGGATATCCACCAGTGTTTCAACCAGCCAGGGACGTATGCCGTACGCCTGTTCCCAATCGTGGCCGAGTGCACGCATGGCCAGGGCCAGAACATGACTGGCCAGATTGGGGATTCGTATCCAGGGGAGGATCAGGAAACGGCTGTTACTGACCAGGTGCTGGAGGTTGGTCTCGCGAGCATCGTCGTCCCAGCCGATCCAGGCATCTCGGGCTTTCATGCGCCATGCGGGTGAAGAGAATTGCAGGCAGCCCAGTACACCGGGCTGGCGGTTCGGGGTTTCAATCAGATAACGCAGGGAAGCTCCGTAGGGAGTACGGTCGCCGAGGTAGTGGTAGCGATCAACCAGTTCCCGCCACTGTTATCGTTCGGCCGGTTGTTCGACACGCTGCAAACGCAGGGGTTGAACCTCGGAGAGGTCCATCTGGATGGGCGCATAGGGGTCGCCTTGAGCGGTCTGTGGAATGACTGTGGCCGAACCCCGCGGCCTGCCCGCGCGTAGCACAGGCAGGGTCAGCAGCCCTTGGTTCTGCAAGTGCTGGAGCAGGTCACGGCATTCGCGGGTTTTTAGGCCACCGTTGGGGCGTTGCCACTGCATCCATTCGCAGACCGTCGCTGCCAGTTCTTCCCGGCTTAGCTGGGAATAACGCTCCACGCATTGCTGGATCAACGCAAGCTGTGTGGTATCAAGTGCTTGTCCGCAAAACATGACAGGGGTGGGTGTTGCCATCAGCCTGTATCCGTCGGGGTCAGTTTCCAGCCTTGCATCATGAAGTCGAGCAAAGCTTCAAAGTTGTCAAAACAGTGGTAACAGGTCAGCGCCTGGACGTGCTGAAAGAACATTTGACGACTGGGGAGCTTGGCACGGATCTGTTGATACTTATGATCCATCTGATCGAGCACACTGTGCAGCAGGAATGCCAGCAAATTCAGAGTAGCCAGTGTGGCTGCTAGGTGGTTTTTGCCATGACCAAAATTATGGGTCAGATGATAGCCTTGGGTCTTGAGGGTGTTGTTGTTCTCATTCTCCACTTTCCATCGGGTACGTCCGGCCTGCACGATGGCGGCAACATTACCAGCGTCAATGGGTTGATTACTGACAAAAGCATTACGGTAGAGCACCTTGCCTTGGGCATCGGTGGTGGTCAATTCGCACCATTGGACGAACAGTGCATCGTCGCCATCGCGTAGGGGTAAGGCACAAGCAAAGCGGTAGGTATCCAGTTCAGTGGCCTTGCCCCGTCGCCGTTGCTGGATAAGGCACTGCACGCTGCCACCAGCCTCCAAGCCTTCCAGCCACTCGTACAGCGTTTTATGCGACGTGGGTTTGCAGACAAAAATGAAGTTCCCACCTACGGCCAGTACCTGTTTGCACAAGGGTTGGCGGCTGTAGAGGTCGTCGCCGAGCAAGGTGATCCGATGGTGCTGAAACAGTTGGCTGTGCTGGCTCAGCCAACGCTTGGCGGCTGCGTTTTCGCAGTCCTGTTTTTGATGGCCGTCCTGCGGGGTGATGAACTCAGGGGCTAATGGCAGAACACAGGCCTGCCCTGGCGCGACCAGGACGGGCGTAACAACCGTATGAGTATAACGCGTGGGTCCGTTGCCATGGTGGGTTTCTGTACACTGGTCGCAATGAATGCTGTTCGAACTATGATACTGGGTGCCGTCCAGAGCAAGGAGCAATTGGTCTTCAAAAGCATCGGTAGTTGTCAATGTATTTGTCGTGTGTCTTGATAAAGTTATGCTGCCTTTGAGACTGTGTGTTCAGTGGATATTTGGCGCTCCTTTTGGTTGGGTTTGTCCGGATTCAGCA
>JAJZUM010000065.1 GCA_021848605.1 Pseudomonadota bacterium
GCCATCTGCCACATGCAAACTTGCATCACGATTCCAGATCTGAACAACTGGATGCTTACCCGCCGACTGAAGCAATGACCAATCATCCTGGGGAATGCTAAAGAATACGTCCATGGGGTTGATTCTGGTAATGGTCATGAGACCATTGGGGTCAGCTATATGAACCAGATTGCCGGGATCAACCTGCCGCAATCCGACGACACCATCCATCGGAGCCCTAATCGCAGTATAGGAAAGTAGCAACCTTGCATTGTCAAGCGCAGCCTGATCAGATGCGACAGTTGCCTGATCCGCTTTGACCTGAGCCTGTTGTGTTCGGGTCGTCTGGTCACTGACCGAATGTTGTGCCAATAATTGTTCGTAACGTACCAGATCACGCTGCGCATTGCTGAGCAACTGCTGATCACGCAACATCTGGGCTTGAGCCTGTTCCACCTGAATCTGGTAAGGTCTTGGGTCAATTCGTGCCAAAAGCTGACCTGAATGCACTTCGTCACCCTCATGAACAGCCAGCGATATCAAGGGCTGCCCATCTAACTGGACATGAACGACGACAGCCTGAGGGGATGTGGCTGTTCCAAGCGTGTCGATCCATTGCTCGTAGGTAGTCCAGTGAACAACTTGGACATGTACCTTCTCAGGTCCTGCCTGTTGAACGATCTTTGGTGGGTGGCGCACGATCTTTGTCCACGCCAAAAGGACAAAAATGATCACCACCACACCCAGCCAGTGTTTTTTGGACACCTCTCTATACTCCCTTCAACGCGTTATACTCCCTTCAACACCTTATAATCCCTTCAGCACTTCATGCCGATTCAAGGGCCAACGCGGCCGAATATCTACTGACAATCCCATGCGTTCACCCTGAACAAAACGCTGATAGCCTGCATAGGCAATCATAGCGCCATTATCCGTACACAACTGTGGAGGCGCAAAATAGGTCTGAATCGTAGGATTCGCCATCAGTTGCGCACGCAAACTCTGATTGGCAGCCACCCCTCCAGCGATCACCAGGTTTCGTATTCCGGTCATGCGACTGGCGCGAATGCATTTCTGCACCAGCACATCCACCACAGCAGCCTGAAAGGAAGCGCAAAGATCCTCAATTCGCCCCGGATAATCCGGGGTATGCTCATAGGCAAGCCTCACTGCCGTTTTAAGGCCGGAAAAACTGAAATCCAGACCGGGTCGATCCAGCATCGGCCTTGGAAAATCAAAAGCATTGTCCCTTCCCCGGGTCGCCCGGGCAGCCACCTGAGGGCCCCCGGGATAATCGAGCCCAAGCATCTTTGCAACCTTGTCAAAGGCCTCACCTGCCGCATCATCAAGAGACTCGCCCAACAGTTCGTAATCACCTAGAGCTTGTGCTGAAAGAATCTGCGTATGCCCACCCGAAACCAATAGTGCCAGAAAAGGAAAGGACACCTGTCCCTGCATAAGTGGTGCAAGCAAATGTCCTTCCATATGATGCACCCCGACAGCCGGCACACCCCAGCCCATAGCCAAGGCTCGCCCAAACATGGCGCCAACCATTAGTGCTCCCGAGAGACCTGGACCTACGGTAAAAGCAACCGCATCCGTCTTGTTAACGCCACATTCATCAAGAAGTTGACGCAGTAGTGGAATAATTTTCCGGATATGATCACGGGATGCCAATTCAGGAACTACTCCACCATATTCGGCATGAATATCAATCTGGGAATAAAGAACCTGCCCCAACAATCCATGGCAACCATCATAGATCGCCAGTCCAGTCTCATCACATGATGTTTCAATACCAAGAACACGAATGGAATTACATCCGGTTTTTTCCACAGATCATCACTCCAGCTCGTAGCCTTTCGGTGAACACTGAGCAAAATTCCAAACGTCCTGACACATCTCGATCAATCCCCGCTCTGCCTTCCAGGCCATAGCCTGATGGGCTCGGCATGGATCTGCAATACTGACCGCCACATCACCAGGGCGTCGATCAACCACATCAAAGGGAATAATTCTTCCCGACACCGACTGCATAGCCTGGATGACTTCGTGGACTGAATAACCACGTCCTGTACCCAAATTGAAAACCGACAAACCCTTGGGAAGATTAAGCGCAGCAACATGACCTTCAACGAGATCCAGAACATGTATGTAATCACGCACCCCCGAACCGTCCGAGGTTGGATAATCCGAACCAAATACCCGCACCCGATCAAAGCGCCCCTGCAGGACCCCCATCACATAAGGCACCAGATTATTCGGGCTGCCCTGCACCCATTCCCCGAGCAAGCCACTGGGATGTGCGCCAACCGGATTAAAATAACGCAGAATAATCCCCGAAAACTCAGGATGGGCACTACAGATATCCCGCATCAGTAATTCTACCATCCACTTGCTTCGACCATAGGGATTTACTGGACCAAGTTCAGCATCCTCCCCAAAAGGAGGTACACCGTTGGCGCCATAGACCGTTGCTGAAGAACTGAATATCAGGCGATCTATCTGGCACTGCAGCATCGCCTGGACAAGACTGAGCGAGCCTTGCACGTTGTTTTCATAATAAAGTTCCGGACAGGCCACCGACTCAGCCACCGACTTAAGACCGGCAAAATGCATGACCGCTTCGGGCCGAAACGACTGCATGATCGAAATTAACTGACTGGTCTGACGCACATCACAAAGATGGAATTCAACGGGCCTTCCAGCCAAACGGGATGCCCGATCCAGCGCAGAACGATGGCCTGATGACAGGTTGTCAACGACACAGACATCGTACCCCAAATCCAGCAAGCGCCAGACAGCCAAAGCGCCAATAAATCCGGCTCCACCGGTTACCAGAATACGCATAACGTCTCCTATTTATACTTGATGCGAAGTATACAGAACACAACCCAACAGCCCAAGGAATTTCATGTTGCTTGCCAACAAGAATGACTTTCAACAAAGGACATGCATGCGTGCCTGATTAAAGCCACTTGAAATATCTTTTGGCTACCTGTATGATTGCTCGCCCTAAAGATATTGCACTGTCTTCAAGTGCTGAAACCCATTAACTACAGGTAGTCCGTATGCCCGCTGTCAAGGTTAAAGAAGGCGAACCCTTTGATGTAGCTCTGCGTCGTTTCAAGCGTTCATGTGAAAAGGCTGGCGTGCTTGCTGAAGTGCGCAAGCGTGAGTTTTATGAAAAGCCAACCCAGGAACGCAAACGCAAACAGGCCGCTGCGGTCAAACGTCACGCCAAGAAAGTAGCACGCGAAGCTGTCAAGACCCAACGCCTCTACTAACGGACGATGACCGTGGGATCTTTAAAAGACCGCATCATGGAAGAGCTGAAATCTTCCATGAAAAGCAGAGATCAGGTGGCTGTTGATACGCTTCGAATGTTGACGGCTGCCTTCAAGCAGGTCGAAGTCGATGAGCGTGTGAACCTGGATGATGCTCGTTGCCTTGCGCTACTGGAAAAACAGATCAAACAGCGTCGTGAGTCATTGGCAGCTTACGAGGGTGCAGGTCGAATTGATCTAGCTGACAAAGAACGGACTGAATTGAGTGTACTTCAAAAATTCATGCCGACACCGCTCAGCCCTGAAGAAATATCCCAGTTGATTGCAACAGCTATTGCTGAGACCGGGGCTCAGACCGTTCGCGACATGGGGCGTGTCATGAATGTATTGAGGCCATTGGTTTCTGGTCGCGCTGACACTGGTGAGGTTTCAGCACTGGTCAAGAGCATGCTCCCCAACTGAATCCGCTTTCACTCAGATGGGGCTGGAGCCTTCGAACGTGAGCGAGCGGATAGATTCTTTTTTTATTCAGCAAGTTATCGACCGAACCGATATCGTTGACCTGATTGACCGACATGTCAAACTCAAGCGTTCGGGAAAAAACTACAGCGCTTGCTGTCCTTTTCATCAGGAAAAAACTCCATCGTTCACCGTGAGCCCCGACAAACAGTTTTATTACTGCTTTGGTTGTGGCGCTTCGGGCAATGCACTCAGTTTTCTGACGGATTACAGTCGACTGGACTTTATGGAAGCCCTCAAGCAACTAGCTCAGGCTGCTGGTCTTGAAATTCCCAAACCTCAGGGGAATCACGTCAATCGCAACCGCGCCTCAGACAATCGCGCCATGTTGGAAACCTTGCAGCGTGTTGCAGAGCTCTATCAACAGCAACTGCGCCAACATCCTGAACGAGCCAAGGCCATTAATTACTTGCAGCGACGCGGCGTATCCGGCACCATGGCCCGTGATTTCTTGATCGGTTACGCACCACCCGGCTGGAATTTTCTGGGCAACCAGACATGGACACCACATGAACTGCAACATTTAATCCGATGTGGATTGCTGATCGAACGCAAAAATCAGACCGATTCTTATTATGACGCCATGCGCGATCGAATCATTTTCCCCATCCGTAATAGCCAGGGAAAAGTTATTGGCTTTGGCGGTCGCGTACTTAACGATGAAAAGCCCAAATACCTCAATTCCCCTGAATCACCCGTTTTTCAAAAAGGCCAGGAACTCTATGGACTTTTTGAAGCCCGCTCTACATCAAAAATCGAACAACTGCTTGTTGTTGAAGGATACCTCGACGTCATCGCTCTGGCGCAACATGGTATCCGTTGTGCCGTGGCTACGCTTGGTACTGCTACGACCACCCAACATATCCAGAAGATGTTTCGTTCTGTTGGTCGTGTCCTTTTTTGTTTTGATGGAGATCATGCTGGCCGTAATGCCGCATGGAAGGCTGTGCAGGCCATACTTCCCGCCCTGCATGACGAGCGACAGATCGGTTTTGTCTTCTTGCCTGATGGTGAGGATCCTGACACACTGATACGCAGAGAGGGGCCTGGCCGATTTGCTGAACGCTTGAGCGCCTTTGAACCCTTTTCTGATTTTATATTTCGACACGAGACAGAAGGGCTGAACCTAAACCGCCTTGAGGACCGATCACTCCTGGTGAACAGAGTCCGCCCCCTGCTCGAACAAATCCCTGAAGGAATCTACCGCCAACTGCTTTGGCAACGACTTGAGCAAATCACCGGCCTGACTCATATCGAGTCCAAACCCATTGATGTAAAAACTGCACCACCAGCACCGTTGCCGACGCCAAAACCAGAGACATCAGAACGTCCCAGGCTCTTTATAAAACAGACACCACGGCTAACCCTGAGCCTTTGCGATCAAGCCCTGCGCTCCATTCTGCTCTATCCTGCCAGCCATACCCGACTGAGACTACCGGAACAACTGCACGAGCCACTTTTCCCTGGACTCGGATTGCTTCACGAAGTATTTAAAGTCATTCGTGAGAACCCCGAACTTAATACACCTGCATTACTCGGATATTGGCATGGCACAGCTTTAGGGGATCAGTTGGCACAACTGGCCGCAACCGACACCGGACCAGAAGAGAAGGATCCCAATCAGCTGATGCAGGCCCTCAGCATCCGCTTCCAAACCGGGCTACTGCAGCAAGAATTACAAGAGATCAAGGAGTTGCTCAGGGAGAACCCCTCAAAGGATCTCATCCAAAAGCAGATTGAAGTGCATGCCGAATTAGATCGCCTCAAAGCTGAGCTCCGGCTTTTTGAATGACAACCTCCCCGCCCTCAGTCTGCAACTCCACTTACCCAAGCCCCCTGAAAAGAATGGGGATCTTAAGTAAGAGCGAGTTTGAATGCACAAACTGATAAAATCAGGACCAAGCCTGTTCCGAACGAGGCAAATCATCATGAATTTCCCACCAAACGCATTTAGATGCCACATAGGCATGCCGGGCAGGACGAACTGGAATCGCTTCATTGATCAGTCCAGCACGAATACGCAAAATACCCGGCACAGAATCACGGCTACTGTAAACTGGGGCACCGCACTGACCACAAAAATAGCGTTTTTTGTCTAATGAAGAAGCGTAAAACTTGAGAACATCCGCACCCGAGTTCAAAACAAATGCAGATTCATGCACAGGGATATTCGTGGCAAACGGCGTTCCCTGCGCTTTCTGACACTGCCGGCAATGACATATCTCGATGGGAGCCAGAGGTCCTCGGACCATAAATGTCACCTTGCCACACAGACAGCTTCCTGAGTACATGTCATTTCCTCTTTTACCCAATAGGATGCAAACATACTCGTGCTAAAAACCTACAGCATCGAATAATTGTTAAGAAAGTTCCAAATTTGTCATGAATCTGTCATTCACGAATCATACAATGAGTGTATTCATGGAATGAAATGCTTCTTACTCAATTCAGGATGAGGAACTAATTCGACACAGGGTTTTGTCGAACTTATGGATGAGGGCATGGATTGCATCTCCTCGTAATTATTCGGGATGGGAATTACAGGAAATTAAAGGCGGCTGATGCCGCCTTTTTATTTTATGGCATCTTTCTAATTCCCTATCTCATAAAAACCAACCCAACAAATAATTCAACCTTGAATTACCCAATTGAATTAAGTCCATACTACCCCCAGTATTCAATAAATCTTAATTTTTAATGACCTCAATTTCTTTTCTATTCAAGCGTAAGCATATGCTTACATGAGTGTCAGCCATATAAGTCATTTTATGTAAACAGACCAGCTGGCACACAAATAACCAAAACACAACTAACTGAATAAATTGAATATTTAACAACTTAGCAGACCAATAATACATTACTTGATTTAATTGGTGCTTTTGTAAGGGATTGCACTCCGAATTAGCTGTGGTATTCTATTGGCGTTGGCAGGGACTGGCTGACAGGAATAGCGACGGATCGCTTGTAACATGGATGGAATAATCGCCGGGATGGCGAATACGCTTAAGGATGAGAGGCATGGACGCAATATGGAACATTAGCAGGATGCTCAAGTTCCAGTAAAACAGGGCGGGAAACCGCCCTTTTTATTTATTTTCTTTAACATGTGTTCAAACGCGTTATAATAGACGTCATAATTGTTTACGACGTTCTGTCACATGATGATTCAACTTCAGTTTCCTATTTTTGTTTCTTTGCCTGTCGTCGTTACTTTACTACTCAGTTGTCTCGTTGGATGTACACCAGAGACGCCAAATGCAGATGTTTTTACGACGCAGATGCACCTCGGTGGTTCGACGTTAAGTGTGCTCAAAGCAACCAAACAAGAACAGTTTTTTGAATTGGCAAGCAATATGCCGGCACTGAATGACAACAAAGCAATTTGGTATGTTTTTGACAAGGCAGGTATGACCTGTCTTGGCATGCAATATACCTCACAGGACGTTGATGTTGCTTTTATGGACGCAAATCACAACATCGTGGAAATATTACAATTGCACGCTCATGGTACATCCGGCTGCCCACACCAGGATGTTGCAAGCATCCTTGAACTTCCCGATCACTGGCTCGACCAGCATCACATATCTATAGGCTTCACGCTTACTGATTGATCTGAAATCGCGACTGAAGCTGTATTTTTTCAACAACAAAATCTAAAAATGCCCGGGTCACTGAAGGCATGTGTTGTCGGGAAGGAAACATGGCATAAAGCCCTCCATCACAACAATAGTACTCCTCAAGCACGTGTACCAAACTGCCATTTTGTAACTCACGCTCGCACAAGAAAGGCGGAATCAATGCCAATCCAAGACCAGCCAACGCAGCATGAATGCTCATGCTCAGAATACTGACACTCAGCCGACCCTGTACTGTTGCCGGATAAGCTTTTCCATTGCGACGATCCACCATGCGCACATTATTTTCATGGGGATGACGGAAGAGTATAACTTCATGCTGCAATAAATCTTCCAGTGTATCAGGGCGACCACATCGCACGAGATATTCCGGACTTGCAACCCAAATTCGGCTCATCATTCCCAATTTTCTTCCAACAAGACTGGAATCACTGAACTCGCCAATACGCAAACCGAGATCAAATCCCTCTTCAACCAGATTGACAATTCGGGCAGACAAATCCACATCCATAGCAACCTTAGAATGCAACAGCATGAACTCAGCAATCAACGGCCCCATAAACCATAGCCCGAGTTCTACAGGCATCGTTACACGCAAATGCCCCTGTGGTGTTTCCTGGCGCTCACGTACTTCGGCTTCAGCTTCAACAAGTTCAGAAAAAATGCTATGCAAATGAACATGTAGGGACTTTCCAGCGTCACTCAAATGAATCCGGCGGGTTGTACGCATGAGCAGCCGAACGCCAAGATCTTCCTCTAGACGAGCCAAAGAGCGGGATACAGAAGATTTTGGGCGACCTAGGCGAGCCGCTGCAGAGGTTAAACTGCCTTCTTCAACGACTCTGTAAAAAACCTCTGCATCACGTAGATCCATCACCAACCTCTTAATACCACCAAGTTCTGGCATATTAGTCGAATGTACTTCGACATGCCACCCGGGATGATGCATGAAATACCGGCTTAACTCTGTTCGTCAAAGCTTATTCAGATGAAACCTTCTACTGAAAATCCGGTCAAGCCATCTTGTCGGCAATAAAGCCTTCAACATAGGCAACAACAAGCTTTTACTGCTATCAAGAAAGTGCGTGAAGGTGCGCACGGTTCTTTTCCTGCCCCGACGTGTCTTGCTGACCACATTCGTATCTGACAGGCGTGACTTCCCCGGCTACGGCAGAGCCCCTCTCTGCCGTAGCGCCGCCATTGCTGGACGGACTCGCCACGGGTAGGGCAGTTACGGTTGCCAGCCGTTTCAGGTTGAGGGCTGCATTGAGATCGCGGTCATGGGGCATGCCGCATTGCGGACAGACCCATTCCCGATCCTTCAACGTCAGCGCCTCGTTTTTCCAATCGCAGACTGAGCACAGGCGGCTGCTCGGATACCAGCGATCAGCGATCACCCATCGCGTGTCGTAGCGTTTAGCCTTGTATTCCATCTGTGAACGAAACATCCCAAAGCCCACGTCACTGATGGCGCGAGCGAGTTTTTCGTTCGCAAGCATGCCTTTGACGTGCAAATCCTCGATCACCACCGCTTGGTTTTCGCGGCAAAGCCGAGTTGTGAGCTTGTGGATGAAATCCGCTCGGATATGGGCAATGCGGGCATATTGCCTTGCCAATGTCGCAGAGGACTTCTTGCGGTTATTCGATACCGCTAGCCTCGTGCCCTTAGGCAGACGGGCGTGAGGCGCAAAGCCTGCCGCAACCTTGGCCGACTCGACCTTACGGCTGACGCGCCGACCTCGGATTTTCAGCCTGCGCAACGCCGCTTTGAGCGGCTTGGGGGATTCAATGGTCTCGCCACTGGAAAGCGTGGCGGCAGCCTTGATGCCCAGATCGACGCCGCTCACGCCATGCCCTGTTCGTGGCCGCTGAAATGCGGCATCCGTCACTTCAACCTGAACGGCCACGAACCAGCGCTCTGCCGTGCGCGAAACCGTCGCGCCCAGGATCTTGCCGTCGAAACGTAATGATTCGGTCAGGGCCACGTTGCCGATTTTTGGCAGGCGGATCGAATGGTCCGAGATGCTGAATTTGTCATTCGCCACATAAAAGCTGTCGAAACAGCGGCCCTTCTTCTTGAAAGTCGGCGGATACGCCAACTTCACGCCTTGCTTGCGCAGGCTGCGGCACAGCCTTTTGTCGTCTGGTGCTCTGCGTGCTCCAGCCTTGATTTCGGTGAAGAAGCGCGACCACGCACGGGCCAAGTGCGCGAATGGCTGCGCGTGGGCATCCCGGTGGATGGTCTTGAGCCACGGTTGTCCATTCTCGTCGTGCCATTGCGGGTCGTTGTACTTGAGTGCGTTAAACTGCTTTTTCAGCGCCATCGCATTGGGCTTTTGCCCTGCTGCGTACTGTTTGTTCCACGCGTCCAGCGCCCAGTTCCATACGCGCCGCGCCGTTCCGCAGGCCCGTGCAAAGTAGTCCGCCTGCTCAAGTGTCGGACAAAGGGCGATTTTGTGGGTCAATTGCACTGTAGTGTTCTCCATAACCACAAAAATACACTATCACGCACTATTTGTAATAGCTATAGTCAAGCTCCAGGGCCTGATCAGTCCAGACGCTCAATAATCGTGGCAATCCCCATACCCCCACCGACACACAAGGTGCAAAGCGCCCGTTTCAACTGACGTCGTTCAAGCTCATCGAGCGCTGTCTGTACGATCATACAACCGGTTGCTCCAAGTGGATGTCCCATGGCAATCGCCCCACCATGGACATTGACATGAGCCTCATCAAGCCCCATCACCCGGATAAAATGCATGGCCACTGCAGCAAAAGCCTCATTGATTTCCCAGAGATCAATATCGGACACTTTCAATCCCGCCTTGGCAAGTGCCTTTCGGGCAGCGGGCTCAGGACCAGTCAGCATAATGGTCGGATCAGCACCCGAAAGCGCTGTCGCCACTATACGTGCCCGAGGCTTCCAGCCCATGTCTCGACCGGTTGCCTCGTTACCAATGACCATCAAGGCTGCACCATCAACAATACCTGAGGAGTTCCCGGCCGTATGCACATGATCAATGCGTTCGACCCAATGGTATTTTTGCAGTGCTACCGCATCGAAGCCCCCCATTTCACCCATCACAGCAAAAGATGGATTAAGGGACCCTAATGCCTCCATGGTTGTATGCGGTTTGATAAACTCATCCTCAGCCAAAATTACAACACCATTGATATCTCGAACAGGCACGACAGACCGGGAAAAGTATCCAAGAGCCCTGGCCTCAGCCGCCCTTTGCTGGGAACGTAAGGCCCAGCGATCAACATCACTGCGACTAAATCCATCCAGAGTAGCAATAAGGTCTGCTCCAATGCCTTGAGGGACGAAGCCGGTATTCAGATTGGTGGCCGGATCCATCGCCCAGGCTCCACCATCAGAGCCCATGGGCAGTCGTGACATGGACTCAACCCCACCCACCACCACGAGGTCTTCAAAACCGGAACGTATTTTCATGGCACCCATATTGACCGCTTCAAGACCCGAGGCACAAAAGCGATTCAACTGAACACCAGCCGTCTGATAAGACCATCCGGCAGCCAAGGCGGCTGTTTTGGCAATATCTGCGCCTTGATCACCGACCGGCGTCACACAACCAAGCACAACATCATCGACTTTGTCCCGAATACCCTTGCCAAGCCTTTTTTCCAGTTCAGCCATGAGGCCGGTCAACAAATCAATGGGCTTAACCGTATGAAGAGAACCGTCTTTTTTTCCTTTGCCTCGTGGGGTGCGAATACCCTCAAAAATGAGTGCGTCTGAGTACATCGAACGTACCTCGCAAATAAGCTTCAGAAGGGCCTGCCAAGGAGTGCAACAAACCCACCAAACAGGCTTCAGTCTAGGTGTAAAACAAAGCCCTGCACAGGACCGCAGTGACTGAGCATTTTGTCACTGCAGCCAATCAAGCGCTTGGTTTTAGTCTTCCTGGAAATCCTGTGGTCGCAGGAGCAAGACGTTGACCTGCAAATGACGTTCAATACGTTCAGCTGAATTGCCGGCGAACCATGCAGCCATAGCACGTCGACCCACGGTTCCCATAACAACCCAATTGGCATGGCTATCATCAATTTCCTGGGCCAGAATAGCTTCAACAACACCCACACGGGTACAAAGGATGTCCTGTGGCAAGCTGTGTCGCTCCAGCCAGGCCACCAGCCCAGAGCGCAGGGCCTGAGTCATTTCTTCTTCCACGTAGGAAGCCACATAGGTTTCACCCATCAAGGGCGCCAGTTCCAATGGATTGGGCAAGGCACTGGCTATCTTAAAGGAAACATCCCAGAGACGGCTCCAGTTTTGGGTATATTGTAGGACCGTATCATTCAAGATCTGATGGGCCGGATCTTCAGGTGATGCTGACACTGCAGCAAGGATACTTCTGGGAGGCTCATCATCACGCACAATACAGGTTGGACCCGGCAACTGGCGCAAAAGTTTTTTCCATTCCGATTCGGTCGGTGCGCTTTCCCTGCTTATGAAAACAAGGTCTGCCTTAATACGCTCAAACTCATGACGAACGCCTTGATCCCAGCGGTGTACAACAGCGGCATGACGTTCTACCGACTGGTTTTCTCCGGACAAAAAGTCATTCAGCCACTGTTCGGCCTGCATTTCAGCCGTATGTTCAACGCTTGCCAGCAAACCAGGACCGAGATGCACACCAATGGGAGGAATGGCTTCTGTTGGCAAAAAAACCGACAAACGCGCCCCAGTTTTCTCGGCCCAGCGCCGAGCTGCCCGAAAAGCTACCGAACTGGAATGACGCTGATCCAGCACAGCAAGGATGTGTTGCATCATCTGCATCTCCTAGTTGAAAAGGGACAATATACTGCAAGAGTACAAGTATCGCGCTGAAGAATGCACGCATAATTGACTTATATCAAAGTATTCCTCATGGACAGCCTCTTAGAATGAGCGCATTATCCCTAGTTTGCCGTTTGGAGCTTGCGCCCCATGAACACGATAAGCTTGCCCAAGTGGCTCAGCGGAGAGGCGGTGACTGCACCTCGGTACACTTCCTATCCACCAGCGCCGCATTTTTCTCAGCATTTTGGCGAAAACGAATATCGCCAGGCTGCTGCACGGAGCAACACCCAAAGTGATCCTTTGTCACTCTACGTACATATTCCGTTTTGTCACTCGCTCTGTTATTACTGTGCCTGCAACAAAATTGTAACCAAAGATCGTCAAGCGGCACGGACCTATCTGGACTACCTCCTCAAAGAAATCATGCTGGTTGCACCTTTGTTTGACCGACAACGGCCTGTGACCCAGCTGCATTTTGGTGGCGGCACACCGACCTATCTCAGTGACGCTGAGATGACTGAACTGATGTTTTATCTGGCTCGTCACTTTCATTTCAGTCGGGAACCGGATGTTGAATTCTCGATTGAAATTGACCCCCGCACCGTTGATGAAGCAGGCATCGCCCTACTGAGAGGACTGGGCTTTAACCGTATCAGTCTGGGAGTCCAGGATTTTGATCTGGAGGTTCAAAAAGCGGTACATCGTATTCAAAGTGTTGAAAAAACCGCTTCGGTTGTAGACGCCGCCCGTCGCTATGGTTTCAACTCGGTGAGTATGGATCTGATTTACGGACTGCCCCTGCAAACCGCAGAGCGTTTTGACCGAACCCTGGACCATGTTCTGGCGATGAAACCGGATCGACTGTCCATATTTCATTATGCCCATCTGCCGGATCGATTTTTTCCCCAAAACCGCATTAAGGTTGAGGACTTGCCGAAGCAGGAAGAAAAGGAGCGCCTGCTTGCCCTGACCTTGGCCCGACTCGCAAAAGCCGGTTACCAGGAAATC
>JAJZUM010000066.1 GCA_021848605.1 Pseudomonadota bacterium
TTGTTTATTTGTTCAGTCATAAGGATGTTGTGACGACCCAGGCGCAATTACGTGCCCACAAGGTCTGGATTCCCGAGGGAGATCGTTTTTCCTCTACGGCGTTTCGGATGCTGGGGGTCAGTCCGGTACCCCTGTCTTTGGGCGATGTATTGCCAGGCTTACAAACCGGTATTGTCGATGTGGTTGCGGGTTCACCCATTGCCGTTCTTGCTTTGCAATGGCAATCGGCTCTGCACAGTGTGACCGATGTGCCGATCAGTTACCTCTGTGGGGTTTTGACGATTTCCAAAAAAGATTTTGAGCGAATTGCTCCTGCAGATCAGCTCATTGTTCGACGCGTGATGACGGCAACGTTCCAGGCATTGGACCAGGCGAACCGACGTGATAATCAGGCAGCCTATCAGGCACTGCTGCACCAGGGTATTCTGCCAGCCCACCCGACAGCAGCTGATCTGCAGCAATGGAGGCAACTGAGCCAGACGGTTACTCGTGGTCTGGTACAGCAGGGGTTTGTTTCCGCAGCTGCGGTTGGACGGGTACAGAGTGTCCTGGCTGGGGGGCAGTAAGGATGCTGTTGCTCGGTAAAGGGTTGCGCATTCTGGAAAATACCCTCTTGCTGCTTTTTTTTCTGGTTATGGTTGTTCTGGCCGTTGGTCAGATCGTATTAAGGCTGGGGCACTGGGGTGGTTTGTACTGGGCGGATGATTTTCTTCGCGTTGAAGTGCTCTGGCTGGCAATGCTGGGAGCCGTCGTTGCCGCCAGGGATCGGCATCATCTGGGGCTGGATCTTGTTCGACGCTTTGTGCCTGTTCGGCAAGCATACTGGATTGAGCGAGGGACTTCACTATTGACTGCGGTTGTTGCCGGAGCAGTGGCTTTCTACTGTCTCCAGTTTGTTCAGGAGGAACGTGGTGCAGGTTCCTTTGCTTTTGCTAATGTTCCTGGTTGGTGGGCAGAGAGTATTCTTCCTGCAGGATTCAGCATGATTGCGCTGCACTATCTGCGACATGCCCTTTTGTACACGCCACGGAATGAGCCATTATGATGATTGCTATCGTACTGGGTCTTATCCTGTTGGCTTTTTTGGGTGTGCCCCTTTTTGTCTTGCTGGCGACGGCAGCCCTGACCGGATTTTTCTATAACCAGGTGCCCTTGGCCGTTATCGGCACCGAAATCTCCCGGATTACCCAGACCCCTGTGCTGCTGGCCTTGCCCATGTTTACGCTGGCAGGTTATTTGCTCAGTGAAGGTCAGAGTTCAGAACGCTTGGTGCGGGTTACACGAGCCTTGTTGGGTTGGATGCCCGCCGGTTTGGCGGTTGTGGCATTTGCCGCCTGTGCTGCTTTTACTGCCTTCACTGGAGCCTCGGGGGTAACCATCGTAGCCTTGGGTGCTTTACTGTATCCCGCTCTGAAACAGTCAGGATATCCTCAATGGTTTTCATTGGGTCTGGTCACGACATCAGGGTGTCTGGGGCTTTTGTTACCGCCCTCTCTGCCGTTGATTCTCTACAGTATTGTTGTACAACAAATGCCACAGGGTACGGGTGTTTCCATTGAGCACATGTTTCTGGCTGGTCTCATGCCCTCTGTTCTTATTCTGTTGTTGTTGTCGGTGTTTGCCTGGATGGTGGTCAAGCGTCACACATGCACCTTGCAACCCTTCTCCTGGCAGGAGCTGGGTTCTGCGCTTTGGCAGGCTCGCTGGGAGCTTCCTTTGCCTTTGGTTGTGCTTGGTGGAATTTACAGTGGGGTTTTTGCAGTCAGTGAGGCTGCTGCCGCCACGGCGTTGTATGCCCTGGTTGTTGAAGTGCTGATTTATCGTGATATCCCGCTTAAACGATTGCCCCGGCTTGCCCGGGAAGCCGGTACTATGATCGGGGGGTTACTGATTGTGCTGGCTTGTGCTATGGCTTTGACCAACTGGATGATTGATCAGGATATTCCTGGTCAGTTGTTCAGTCTGGTCCGGGCGCATGTTCATAGTCGGCTTATGTTTCTGTTGTTGCTTAATATGCTCCTTCTCTTGCTGGGCGCATTTCTGGATATATTCTCAGCTCTGGTCATCATGGTGCCTTTGCTTCTGCCAATGGCAACGGGATATGGTGTCAATCCAGTTCACCTTGGTATCATCTTTGTAGCCAATATGCAAATTGGCTATCTCATGCCACCCATCGGTATGGATTTGTATATTGCCAGTTATCGGTTCAAACGACCTGTTATTGAACTGGTGCAAGCGACTTGGCCATTCATGCTGGTTTTATTGCTGGCAGCGCTGATTGTGACCTATGTACCTCTGCTCAGTCTGGGTTTTCTGCCGTCATGATGACTGAACGTCTCGACAGGACACTGCACGATCTTGCAGAACTGCTGGTCATTCATGCAGCTTCGGTTTGTACCGTTGAATCCTGTACCGGAGGGTGGGTCAGTGCGGCTATGACGGCATTGCCTGGCAGCTCACGCTGGTTTGATCGGGGCTGGGTTGTATACAGCAATCGCGCCAAACAGGAGATGCTGGGTGTGGATGCACAACTGATTGACCAATATGGCGCCGTTAGTTCTCAGGTTATTGCTGCATTGTTGCAAGGTGCCCTGCAACGCTGCCAGGTCGATTATGCCCTGGCGGTAAGCGGAATCGCCGGTCCCTCCGGAGGTAGTCAGGAAAAACCGGTTGGAACCGTCTGGATGGGGGTGCAGCAACGCCATCAGCCGGCAAATATTGTGCTGGGTCACTTTTCAGGTAATCGTCAGGAGATTCGCTTGCAGGCTGTGGAAACTGTTGTAGAGTTGTTGCTACAGTCCCTGCGTACGGAACTGTCTGTCTGAACCAAGGAGGAATGATGAAAACAGTAGCGGATATTTTGCGCAACAAAGGAGCCGGCTCAGAAGTTTTTTCAGTTCATCCACGTGCTACCGTTCTGGAAGCGATGAACCTGATGGCGGAAAAAGGCATCGGTGCGGTGCTTGTGGTTGAAGATGGCAAGGTTGTTGGTATTCTCAGCGAGCGGGATTATGCCCGCAAGGTTGTACAACTGGAAAAATCAGCCTACCACCTTGATGTCCAATCGATCATGACTCATAACGTCATTACAGTGACCAGCAAGCATACCAACGAACAGTGTATGGAACTGATGACCGAAAAGCGCTTGCGTCATCTTCCCGTGGTGGATGCAGGTATACTCAATGGACTGGTTTCTATTGGGGATTTAGTGAAGGATATCATTTCGGATCAACAATCAACCATTGAGCAATTGCAACGCTATATTCGTGGTACTTAAGAATGATTGTCCCGGAGCAGCAGGTTTTTAGTTCCGGAACCAGTTCTGCTGTTCAGCCTTGAGCAGCAGGCTTTCGATCTGGTTGTCGAGCGTTCCATTGACGGCTCGCGTAACGGTTCTTCCCGACATCGCAGCTGGCAGAAAGAGAAGGCCAGCATAGCGGTGTACGGCATCGCTGTTGCTCAGCTTCATGAGAGGGTGATTCTGCTTGTCCAGCAATTCAAGGCTCATCTGATATTGATCGCTGTCATAGATCGGTATTAAGGTTGCTGAGAAATAGTTGAGTATGACCGTCACATACGGCCAGACATTGGCCGGCTGGTGGTAGATGGACAGTCGAACGGCATAATCGGTGTGTCCCCGCATACTGTCGGCAAAGCTGACATCCTGAAAAAGGTTGCTTTCACGCAGTGCTGCTAGGGTGACACCCTGCATAGTGGCGTACATGGTTCCTTCCGGTGTGGCAGAATCCGGAGTGCCCTCATAGGTTCGAAGGTCAATAAAAAGTGAACCGGTATGGGGGGTGAGAAGTATGGGTAAAGGAACAGCGGCAACCCGATGTTGAGGGAATGCAGCACATCCGGCCAGTAGGATGCAGGAGATGATAAGCAACACGAACCTGAACATGCGAAGACCCTCCATGCCGAAAGAGGCGTTGTGGTACGAACATGGTCAGCATTGTATGCCAATTAAGTTCGTGATTGGTCTTAAGCGTTTTTTATTCTACAATACTCGATTTTAGGCTGAGGTGCACCATGGAAATCAATCCCTACCTGAACCGGATCAAGGATCTGCGTGACCGCTCCCAGGCCCTGCGGAGGTATCTTTGACGTTGATCTGAAAGTCGAACGTCTTGAAGAGGTCGTGCGTGAACTCGAGTCTGCCTCGGTATGGGATGATCCTGAGCGAGCGCAAGCTTTGGGTAAAGAACGCGGTTCTTTGGAAATAGTGGTACACACCCTGGAAAAAGTGGATGTCCGTTTGCATGATGCTTCGGAATGGCTTGATCTGGCGGTCAGTGAGGATGATGAGTCGAGCCTGACGAATGTACAATATGAACTTGATCAGACCGAACAGCAGATTGCTGATCTTGAGTTCAGACGCATGTTTTCAGGCGAAGCAGATGCGTGTAACGCATTTCTGGATGTTCAGGCTGGCTCGGGAGGAACGGAGGCGCAGGACTGGGCCGAGATGCTTTTGCGAATGTATTTGCGCTGGGGGGAGCGTCATGGATTCAAGACCGAATTGCTGGAAGTAACCGATGGTGAAGTCGCCGGCATCAAGTCTGCAACCGTGCGTCTTGAGGGCGAATATGCTTTTGGATGGTTACGAACCGAGATTGGTGTTCACCGATTGGTTCGCAAATCCCCCTTTGACTCGGGCAATCGGCGCCATACATCCTTCGCTGCTGTTTTTGTTTCTCCCGAAATCAGCGACGACATCAAGATTGATATCAATCCTGCCGATTTGCGCATTGATGTGTACCGGGCCAGTGGTGCGGGTGGCCAGCACGTGAACCGTACAGAATCCGCGGTCCGGATCACCCATTTGCCAACCAATACGGTCGTTCAGTGTCAGAATGACCGCTCACAGCACAAAAATCGCGATACCGCCATGAAGCAGCTGAAAGCTAAACTCTATGAACTTGAGATGCAGAAGAGGCATGCGGCCCAACAGGCCCTGGAAGAAACCAAGTCTGACATTGGCTGGGGCAGCCAGATTCGTTCCTATGTGCTTGATCAGTCCAGAGTCAAGGATTTGCGTACCCAGATTGAAAACTCAAATCCCACAGCGGTGCTGGATGGAGACCTGGACGAGTTTATTCAGGCATCGCTCAAAAGCGGACTCTAAAAACAGGAAATGACCATGACTGATGATAATGCACCTGCAGGCACTCTTGATGAACACCGACTGATGCTGGAACGTCGGCAAAAACTGGCAGAATGGCGCACATCCGGTGCTGCATTTCCAAATGATGTACGGGTCAGTGCTCGAAGTGATGGACTAAGGGCCAAGTATGAAGCACTATCTTCCGAAGATCTTGAGGCTAGTTCAGATCAGTGGACTCTGGCTGGACGGATGATGTTGCGTCGCATTATGGGCAAGGCTAGCTTCGTAACCCTGCAGGATGGTGGCGGACGCATTCAGTTGTACATCACCCGAGATCAGATTGGTGCTGAACGGTATCAGGCGTTCAAGCACTGGGATCTGGGCGATATCATTGAGGCGCGTGGAAGCATCTTTCGGACTCATGCCGGAGAGTTATCCTTGCGTGTTGAGGAACTTCGACTGTTAACCAAGTCCCTGCGTCCTCTGCCCGACAAATTCCATGGTATTGCTGATCAGGAAATGCGTTATCGGCAGCGCTATGTTGATCTCATCATGAGTGAGGAAACGCGCCGAACCTTTCAGGTACGCGCCAAGGTGATTGCCGGAATCAGGGCATTTCTGGTTGAGCGCCAGTTCATGGAAGTGGAAACGCCAATGATGCATGTTATTCCGGGTGGTGCGGCAGCACGCCCCTTTGTAACCCATCATAATGCCCTGGATATGCAGTTGTTTCTGAGAATCGCGCCTGAGCTTTATCTCAAGCGACTGGTCGTGGGTGGATTTGAACGTGTTTTTGAAATCAACCGCAATTTCCGTAATGAGGGTTTGTCAACACGGCATAATCCCGAGTTCACAATGATTGAGTTTTATCAGGCCTATGCCGATTACCGGGACCTGATGTCGTTGACCGAAGATATGTTGCAGACGCTGGCGTTGTCCATTCTGGGCAAGACCGATGTGCCCTATGCCGAGGAAGTTTATTCATTTGCAGCGCCTTTTCGCAAACTGAGCATGCGTCAGGCTGTTTTGGAGCATCATCCAGATCTTTGTGAAGCGGATCTTGAGAATAAAGATCTATTGGCAGGCAAAGTTCGGGCGCTGGGTGAAGAGGTACGTCCGGCATGGGGTACCGGCAAGTTGCTGACGGTGCTGTTTGAGGAAACGGTTGAGAAGGAACTCCGTCAACCAACCTTCATCACGGAGTATCCGGCTGAAGTGTCGCCTTTGGCTCGACGCAATGACCAGAATCCAGAAATTACCGATCGCTTTGAATTTTTTATTGGCGGTCGGGAAATTGCTAATGGTTTTTCCGAGCTCAATGACCCTGAAGATCAGGCCGAACGCTTTATGGCCCAGGTTCGGGAGAAAGAGGCGGGTGATGATGAAGCCATGCACTACGATGCCGATTTTGTGCGGGCGCTGGAATACGGTATGCCTCCTACCGCGGGTGAGGGCATTGGCATTGACCGTCTGGTCATGCTGTTTGCCAATGCACCCAGTATCCGTGATGTCATTCTGTTCCCCCACATGCGTCCTGAGTAAAGGCACATGCGGGGCTTATCCTTGTCGGTTGTTCAGGAGCGACGCCGACGGGCAAGTACGGGTTTGATCTGATCACTGAGCTTGCGCAGGGACTTGGCAGTGCTGTCCCAATCCAGACAGCCATCAGTTACCGAAACACCGTAGCGCAGTTCCTTGAGGTCGGCTGGTATATCCTGTCGGCCAAAATGGATATTGCTCTCCATCATGATGCCGACGATGGATGTGTTGCCTTCGGCAATCTGGTTGCCAATATTTTCAAGAACAAGGGGTTGCAAACCAGGGTCTTTGTTTGAGTTAGCATGGGAGGTGTCAATCATGATATTACGGGCAAGCTTGGCCTTGTCCAGTTCCCGTTCGGCGAGTGCAACGCTGACCGAGTCATAGTTGGGTTTGCCATCACCGCCCCGTAAAACGATATGACTGTAGGCATTGCCTCGGGTTTTGACCACTGCAACCTGTCCTTGCTGATTAATGCCAAGGAAGCTGTGTGGATGGCTGACGGAGAGCAGGGCATTGATTGCCACTTTGAGTCCTCCATCGGTCCCGTTTTTAAATCCAACCGGGCAGGAGAGGCCGCTTGACATTTCCCGGTGGGTTTGCGATTCCGTGGTGCGGGCACCAATGGCCGACCAGCTGATCAGATCCTGCATATACTGCGGTGAAATTGGGTCCAAGGCTTCAGTTGCGCAAGGAAGACCCATGTTGTTCAGGTCGAGCAGCAGTTTTCTCCCGATACGCAGGCCCTCGGCAATATGAAAAGAATCGTCCATGTAGGGGTCATTGATCAATCCTTTCCAGCCAACGGTCGTGCGTGGCTTCTCAAAATAAACGCGCATCACCAGCAACAGGGTATCCTTGAGTTCATCGGCAAGGTTCTTAAGACGGGCCGCGTAATCCATTGCTGCTGATACATCGTGAATGGAGCAAGGTCCTACAACCACAAATAGGCGCGGGTCACTTCCATCGAGGATGGAACGAACGACCTGGCGTCCCTGAACAACCGTCTGCTCAGCATCGAAAGTGATTGGTAACTGAGCTTTTAGATCGTTCGGAGTGACCAGAACTTCAGTAGAACAAATATTAAGATCTTCAACGACGCGATGGTTCATGTTTGCAACTCTTCAATATCTGGGCATTGGCAAAGTTGCATCCTACCACAAGCCGGTCTCCTGCTTTAGACCTCGTGCACAAAAAGAGAACGATCGAAACGAACTTGTGGCCAGAATACACCATCTTCAGCGCGTTCTCCGGCGCCTACCACCATGATGGGGAGTGCTGCATCGGTCAGTTTGAGGAGTTTGCGCACCCGTTGTTCATCAAAACCTTCCATCATGCAACTGTCAAAACCATGGGCACGCAAGGCAAGGACCAGATTCTCACAGGCCAAGGCCGTACTTTTAGCAGCCCAAAGTGCCACTTCACTGCGGGTATAGGGCCCACGTGGAACAGGCGCTATCAGTCCGCCAACGCTAAAGGCTGCTTTTTTGAGCATGGCAAAACTGTTGAGGGGTCCTGGAGCATAATTGTAGGGAATCAGTTGGTAGTAGCGCCGCACCAGGGGTGGAACTTCCGGCATCGGCCATTCCAGCAACATCTTGCGCGAAAACTCTTGAACACGGTCGGTACGGGCCACGCATACGATGAGTTCAGCAGCCGTTTTGGCGGCAAGCTGACCCATGCAAGCCCGAACCAGTTGTTTTTTCTTCGGAAGACTACGAACCACATAGAACTCCCAGGGTTGTAGTCCTGATGAGCATGGAGCCAGCATCGCCATGTCAAGACAGTCATCAAGTACTTCTTTGGGAATAGGTCGGTTGGTGAATTTGCGCACGGAACGACGGCTGGTAACAACCTGGCGAAATTGCTCAAGATCAATGTCTTTGGGGGCGGGTTCATGATACCGCTCTTTGCCATCGATGATCATGGTCTTGATCGGGGTCGCCGCATTCATGGGTTCGCTCTCTTCTAAAAGTACAGTTCGAAAGTTATCGAATTATCAAGTTTCTGTCAATGGCCGTTGCGTTGATTGCAGCGCCTGACGCCAGCGAATCAGATCAGTGGGGTTGCGGGGCAAGGCTGTTGTTCCGATGTGGCTTACTTCCATAAGGCCATGCAGGGCGTTGCATGCCCAGAGCGGGCCGGCAAAAAGCTCATCTGTTCGAAGTATGCCGTGTTGAAGTTTTATGCCGATGGTCGTGCTCAAACACTCTAGCAGGCTCAAAGTTATTCCGGGCAACGTTGCTATGGACGGGGCCGTTCGGTAGCACTGCCCATCACGCCACCAGATAAAACTGCAGTAGATGCCTTCGGAGATGATGTGATGTCCAGAGATCAAAAAGCCTTCATCGAATCCGGATTGCAGAGATTTTTGCCGCAAGTCTGCCAGTCGATTAAGGTCGGGCCCCTTGCGTGCAGGATATTGACGAGGGTCATCCCAGCCGTGCGGGTCAAGACGTAAGACGGTTTTAAGTTCAGGGCAGGGACGAATTTGCAGATTAAAGTGAGGTGAAGGCTCAAGATGCAAATCAAGTCGGGGAAACCAGTCTCCATGGCGCGGAAGTTGTTCAAGGGCTGCTTCAAATACCTGCCTGGCAAGCCCACCAATCTGCATACCGAGTACTTGGCTGCATGACTGTACCCAGCGATGCATATGTTCCTGTCGGCCGCGCATGGTACCTTCTTGTACCCGCCAGGATTCAGCGACATCAGCCCGGCAGGAAGCCTGACCTTCAACGATGCGAAATCCGTTTTGCCAAAGGTAATAGGATGTACTCTGAAAGCTGCTCATTCTTGCCCTCCAAGGTTTGTGCCTGGAAATAGACGCGATAAAAGTTGGGCTTTGACCAGAGTCTCCTCGTATTCCAGGTCTGGGTCAGACTGAATAGTGATCGCTCCACCCACTCCATAGCTCATCTGGTTGCCTTGAAGAATGAGGGTACGGATGACGATGGAAAGATGCATGCTGCCATTTGCGCTCATGTATCCCAAACAACCGGAATATATTCCTCGTGGGCTTATTTCAAGTTCGTTGAGTATTTCCAGGCTACGTTTTTTGGGTGCGCCGGTCATCGAGCCGCCGGGAAACATGTGATACAAAACCTCCCATGGCCCTAGATGGGGCTGACACAGGCCACTTATCTGGCTCATCATTTGATGGACACCGGGAAAAGACTGGACTCTGAATAGATGGTCGACCTTGATGCTCCCTGGTTCACAGCAGTTTGCCAAGTCATGCCGGGTCAGGTCGACAATCATGAGATTTTCCGCTTGGTCTTTGCCGCTGCTGGCCAGTTCCTTGGCAAGGCGCAGATCGGTCTCGGGTTCAGAACTACGCGGTCTTGTGCCTTTAATGGGTGAGCAACGTATCAGGCCCTGTCGATCTCGATGAAGAAATTCTTCAGGTGATCCTGAAAGTACAGTGAGGTAGGGGCTTTTAAAATAGGCACCCATAGGTACGGGATTGATCTGGCGCATACGTCCATACAAAGACCAGGGATCTTCGGGCAAAACAGCGCGTATTTGTTGGGTCAAACAGAGCTCATAGCTGTCACCTCGATACAGTGCCTGTTGGGCAGTCCGGATGCGATCAAGGTAGGTACTACGCCCAAGGTCAGCATGTAACTGAAGTGCTGATGGAATGGGAATAGGTATGGAATCGATCCTCTGATTAAAAGCCACGCTGACCCGCTCCAGCCAATTCTTCGGCCGGGATGTTTCGTACCCAGACTCCCAAAGGACATCGGCATAGCCTTTTTCAGGGTACAGAATCAATGCCTGATCGCACCAGATCCAGAGTGCATCAGGATGCTGGTTGTGGTGTATGCGTTTGATCGAATACCGCTCATGCAGCATTTCATAGCTGTGCATGCCTACCCAGCCAAGCATGAAATCACATTCCAAGTTTTGCGCCAGTTCATCCGGAATTTCAAGTGTTTTTGACCAGTCATGCATGAAAGTGTGCAAAGCTTGTGTTCTTGTCTGGTATATGCCGGCTTGTTCCCATTCGATGCATTGCTGGTTTTGCCGATAATGAAGCCGTACGCCCTGTTCAAGGCTGCTTGTGCCCATGATGCAATGAGTTGCCATTGAACCTTGTCCATCCAGCCAGAAAGCCCAGGCTTCGTGGCCAAGCAATTGAGCAAAGATCTGTTCAGGAGTATGTGACAGCGGCACTCGGGCATGACACAGCCGGGATGTAGGTCGTTTAGGGTGTGTTGACCGGGAGATCGGTGGGCTTGTGGGGCATCGTGTTTGATGGTAGACCGAAGGAGCAAAGAAGTTTTGCAAAAGTTGTATGCCTTGTTCGGTTGCAATAGACTCAGGATGAAATTGAACACCCCAGATTGGGCGGTTGCAGTGCCGAAAGGCCATGATAATGTTGTCATCAGTGGCTGCACAGCGAAGTAGTTTGTCCCCAAGCCTGCTTAGGGCAAGGGAGTGGTAGCGCACGACCGGCCAGGGTGAGGCGATGCCCTGAAAAAGTCCGGTACCTGTATGGTTGATCGCTGAAATGATGCCGTGTGCCGGACTGATTGTTTGTACCTTGCCACCAAAATAAAGGCCAATGCCCTGATGTCCAAGGCAAACTCCCAATATAGGTCCATAAAAATCAGCAAGAATGCGACGGCTGTGCCAAAAATCCTTGAGGTTTTCAGGGTGTCCAGGCCCAGGTCCAAGAATGATATGTGAGTAGATGCCAAGGTCACAGGTAGCCAAGTAGGGGTCGTCATGGAGACGAATATCTGGCCACTGCCCTGAACTTGCGAAAACAAGATTGGCAAGATTAAGCGTGAACGAATCATAATGATCAACAAGTAGGACATTCATGGGGGAATCGTGTACATTTCAAGATGAGCCATAGCATCCTATCGGTTGCGTGAATTGGGCTCAAGCGCTTGTTGCATGATTTCCCGGGATTTGAAAAGGAAGGCTTTATGTCGCTGCAGGAACTCTGGAGTACTTTTCAGTTGGCAGGTATGGTGATGATTCCCCTGTCGGTGCTGGCTGTACTGGCTTTTGCTGTTATTCTTGAGAAGGCTTGGTTGTACCTGCGCTATGCGCGACTGCCAGCGGAGGTTCTTGAGCTTGTTGAAACCTATAATTTTGACTGGTCAGGGTTGGGTAAGTGTCTGCAGGTATTGCCCGATTTGAACTGTTTTGGCCGTTTTTTTCGGGTCATTCTGGATAACCGCCAGCATCCGGTATGGTGGGTAGAGTCCCGCGCTGCTGATGAGGCACAGCAAATAGAACAGGTATTGGCTGCCCGTTTATGGATTCTTGAGACGGTGGTGACCGCTGCACCACTGTTGGGTCTGCTCGGTACCATTTTGGGCATGATGCATGCCTTTCATCTCATTGGAAATCAGGGATTGGTGAATCCTGCCGGTGTGACCGGTGGGGTGGCCCAGGCCTTGATTGCGACGGCAGTGGGCTTGCTGATTGCTTTGTGCAGCCTCTTCGGCTTTAATTTTTTTTCGCGATTGCAAACGCGTACCCTTGATGAGATGGAACGTCTTGGAACCCGGGTTATTGATCATGTTCGTCTTGACCAGCAGGAGCGGTCGTGAAGCTTCGTCGCAGTCGGGAATCCCGCAAGGGGCGCATTGAAATCATTCCCATGATTGATGTGATGTTTTTCTTGCTGGCCACGTTCATGCTGGCGTCGCTCTCGATGCTGCATCTGAACTCTTTGCCGGTGAATTTACCCAAAGGCCATGCAGAGGTTCTGGGTACTCAGCAACCTTTAACCCTGACACTAACCCATGACCAACACCTGTTTATCAACAAGATTCCGGTGACCCTGTCCAGTCTTCCCGGGGTACTGCGTCCACTTATCGGGGCTGATGGCGATTTGGTGGTCGCTGCCGATCATGATACTCCGCAAGGGCTGGTCGTTGAGGCCATGCTGGCTGCCCGTCAGGCCGGCGCATTACATTTTCTGATTGCGGTGCAGGATGGCCGTTAAGTCAAAAGCATACAATGTCTTGTTTTACCGGATGACTCCGGTGGCGGTTCTTGGCTGGGTGGTCTGCCTTGTGCTTTTGGTGCGTGATCTGCAGCGTCAACCTGTGGTTGTGCCTGAAAAGCCTCTGGATGCACGACTGGTGGTGCTACCTGAGCCCAAAAAAAATATTCCCAAACCCATTCCCCCTAAATCAATCCCCAAAGTTGCTCCAACCCATCCCCGTCCCGTTCCGGTGCAGCATCATCAGGTACCCCCACCTGTTCTGCCGCCCCCTCCGGTTGTTAAGGCGGCAACGGTTTCCCCTCCCAAGGCGGCAATTGTTTCACCTTCACCACCACCGGTTCATCCAGTCCCTGCGACCAAGGTCGATCAGACTGGGCCAGATGTTCAGGATCAGGCGATGGTGATTGTGCGTCATCCAATGCCACAGATACCGGATGACCTTGCTGATGCGGCCTCAGGGCAGCAGGTTACGGTTGAACTGAATGTTGATGCCTCAGGGCATATCAAGGTTCGTTTGACTCAACCATCGCAAGTCCCTGAGCTCAATCGTTTGATTGAGGAGACGCTGTCCCATTGGCAAATACGGCCAGCCATAC
>JAJZUM010000067.1 GCA_021848605.1 Pseudomonadota bacterium
TCAGTTACAGCCATAGGGATGAGGCTACCCAGGCGTGGATCCATGCACTGGGACCACATCGCTGTGTTTACGCGGGTAGTTCTTTAAAGTTTTGTCGGATTGCTGAGGGCGAAGCCGATTTGTATCCCCGGTTGCAGAGTTTGTGTGCCTGGGATATTGCCGCTGGTCAGGCTTTATTAGAAGGGGCGGGTGGGGAAGTCGTTGATTTGTCTGGGCGCCCTCTGCGCTACGATCAGTTAACCGTTAGGATGCCCAGTTTTGTTGCACGAGCACGGTTGCAATCGAGTTCCTTCTGATTCTGGCCTGATTTTATCCGTTTGTGCGTAAAACCCCGTTATTTTCATTGACCCATATGGATGCAGGGGTAGAGCGGAGCGGATGTCAATCATGGTTTCTATGCGTTCTCAGTTCGAAAACCATGCAGTTTGGCGGCGATCATGTATTTGTGTTTCAAGTTTCTATTCTATAATCAGGTATCACTGAACAAAATGTTCAGTGAACTTCAATCAGATACGAACAAGGAGGCGGTGGGTCTGTTCGTACTGGAATGGACTCCGGTTTTTTATGAAATTAGAAACGATTGCTGTACATGGTGGATATACCCCCGAGACGACGACGCACGCAGTGGCCGTACCCTTGTATCAGACGGTTTCCTATGCTTTTGATGATACCCAGCATGGAGCTGACCTGTTTGACCTGAAGGTGCCGGGCAATATTTATACGCGTATCATGAACCCTACCCAGGATGTCCTGGAGAAGCGACTGGCCATGCTCGAGGGTGGGTTAGCAGCACTAGCTCTGGCGTCGGGACAGGCGGCGATTACTTATGCCATTCAAACGATTTGTGAGGCCGGAGACAATATTGTATCGACCTCTACGCTCTATGGCGGAACCTATAATCTTTTTGCCCATACCTTGCCACAACTGGGTATTCAGGTACGTTTTGCCGATTATCGGGACCCAGCCAGTTTTGCTGCGTTGATCGATGATCGGACCAAGGCGATTTATGCCGAATCCATTGGGAATCCCTTGGGAAATATTACCGATATCGAAGCACTTGCCCGTGTGGCGCACCAGCATGGGGTGCCTCTGATCATCGATAATACCGTTGCTTCGCCTTATTTGTTACGCCCTTTCGAGTTTGGGGCTGATATAGTCGTGCACTCGCTGACCAAATACCTGGGTGGTCATGGGACATCTTTGGGAGGCGCTATTGTCGATTCAGGGCGTTTTCCCTGGGCTGAGCATAAGCAACGCTTCAAACGCCTGAACGAACCGGACGTTTCTTATCATGGTGTTGTCTATACCGAAGCACTGGGGCCAGCTGCCTATATCGGTCGGGCACGGGTTGTTCCGTTACGCAATATGGGTGCAGCCATTAGCCCATTTAATGCCTTTCTGATCTTGCAGGGCATTGAAACTTTGCCCTTGCGCATGGAACGCATTGTTCAGAATACTCTAGACATTGCACAGTTCTTGCATAATCATTCCAGTGTTGCATGGGTTCGTTATGCAGGTCTGGAAGGACATGCTGATCATGCCTTGGCACTGAAATACATGGGGGGGCGTCCATCAGGTATTTTGACTTTTGGGGTCAAGGGTGGCAAAGAGGCAGGTATGCGCTTCCAGGATCGGCTCAAGCTGTTTACCCGGCTGGTTAATATTGGTGATGCCAAATCACTGGCTTGTCATCCGGCATCAACGACCCATCGGCAATTGTCGTCAGAAGAGTTGGTACGCGCTGGCGTTTCCGAGGATATGGTCCGTTTGTCGATCGGGATTGAGCATTGTGATGATTTGAAAGCAGATCTGGATCAGGCGTTGCGATTAGGCTAATGGGAGTGGTTTGTGTCTGAGAAGGGAGATTATTGGGTAGAACAGATCAACAAAGGTGATCTGGCAGTGCTGGCTGGTGTCGTCCGGCGTATGCAGGCTATTGTGTCTGATGATGATGCCAGCATGGCCAAGATCAGTCAGGCGATTTTGTCGGATGCGGGTTTGACCACCAAGGTGCTTAAAACCGTCAATTCAGTTGCCTATGCCCAACAGGCTGGTTCGATTACAACAGTCAGCAAGGCCAGTTTGATTCTGGGTATTGATAATCTACGCAATATTATTCTTTCCATGCGCATTATTGATGATTTGCTCTCGCGCAGTCGCCAGCAACCTCTGCTGAAAGTATTGGCCAGAAGTTTGCAGACAGCGTTGCTGGCTCGATCCATATGGGGCAAGGAACAACCTCGTCAGGCGGAGGAGGCGTTTATTGCTGGGCTTCTGATGGATCTGGGTGAGGCGGCTTATTTGAGTCTCGATGATCCAGGAGCCTTGCGTATTGAGGCCCTGTGTAGTCAGGGTATTGAGCGTGATGCTGCAGCTCAGCAGGTGCTCGGGGTAGGATTTCGTGAACTTGGTCGAGAGTTGGCTAAATCCTGGAACCTCGGGGGCTTGACGCATGAAGTCATGAAACCGGTTCCTGACAGTCGTGTTGGCAAAGTCTTGCATCTGTGCAGCAAACTTTCCGGCGCCATGGTGGAAAAAGCTTCCTCCGATACGTTGAAACCCATTTACGCCCAAATGGCGACCCTCATGAAGCTTAAGCCGCATGAAATGATTGATTCTGTGCATGAGTCTCTGGAAAGTTTACCTGATCTTGTCCATGAGTTTGGTGCGGAAGTATTGCTTGGACAGTTCGAGATGGATGAGCAGCATCCGGAAGATCATCAAAGCGAAGATGGCTTAAGTCAGGGAATTGATGTAGCCCTTCAGGAAGAAATTCGGCAACCGGATCCGATGCTGCAATTGACCATCTTGCGTGAGATGGCCATGATTGAGGATCCGCGTGCTCATTTGAATACTTTGGTATCCATGACCCTGGAAGGTCTTTATCGCGGTCTCGCCCTGGATCGGGCACTGGTTGCTCTGCTCAGCAAGGATGGTCGTATTTTGTCAGCACGTTCAACGGTAGGCAAGGCATCTCCAGAGTGGCGGGATCGCTTTCGATTTGATCTTAAAAGCGGTGAGGCGCGTTGGTGCATCGAAGCCATGTTGCGCAAGACAACGGTCTGGTTGGGTAAAAATAAGGGGCTCAATCTGTCAGAAATGGGACCAGGTGTCGAACGGATTTTCTCTGTTGCTGAAGAACCCATTCAAGCTCTGGTGGGGCCCTTAATTGTTTCCGGGAAACCCATCGGTATTATCTATGCGGATCGAATGGTCACACGCCAGCCGGTTACAGATACCGATTTTCAGGGATTCAGGCATTTCATGCTGCAACTGAACCAGGTTGCTCCGAGTGCTGTCTCCTGAATGGAGTGTACACTTTTTGGAGTTTTTCACGAATCTTCCTGAGCCAAGGATTCAGTGATGTTGTAAATACGATTTTCTGGATATTGTTTCTGGTGCCTGGATGCTTGTTAGCGAAGGTGTAAATCCGCTAATTCTGTCGCTTTCATTTTTTCAGCCGTTTAGAGATGTGGCGTTGGCGATGCACGAAGCCATCAAGTTGCACAGTCCCCACCCCAATACTGTATGTGTTCTGATCGGGAAACAACGCGATGCTAAGCAGTTAAGCCTGCCTTGGATCATCAGTTGCCTGAACATCTGAAAGCCAAGGATACCGCCACTATTATTATTAACATGGCCCTTAAATAAACGAATTTACATATATAACGCAGCTGGGTGTCTGAAGTAGGCTCGGACGCTATCTGGCTTCTGTGCCAGAGACTGTATGAATGAACTGGCTTATTTCAGTAGGCTGCGCTTGTTCTAATTGATTGGCTCCGTGCGTAGCACTGTTTTGAAGTGGCGATTGAGGTATTCGTCCAGGTTTGATGAAGCTTCCAAAAAGGAGCATTCGTAAAAGTGGGTTGAACAAGCCTGTAATGAATGCACGTCGCAAGAAGCACACAATCGTAAAAGTGTGTTGCGTTTATCTCTCTGTTTAAATATGATGTAGTTACCAACAATCGTAAAAGTGTGTTGTTCGCTATGCTTCACCGTCATCTCAACCATCAGCGCTTTACTCTCGCCGCAATCGATGACGTGATCTCTCGCGGTCGGTGGCGGGAATGGGCTGAACTACGCCGAGCGGTCTTATCCGACCGTGCCTTGCTGGCTAAGGTGGAGCGCGTGTGCCGTCCTTACGCATCCGACCCCTATGCTCAACGCCATCATTTCTGGATGCACTATGTCGAAGAACACCGCACCACTACCTGACTGGGAGCTCGTCTTATCCTCTGCCGCACGACTCCAATGCATCCTGCCGGATGCCGTACTGGTCGGCGGAACCGCCTCTGCAATCCACGCTGAGCATCGCTTCTCCCGAGACGCCGACCATGTGCTGACTGATCTGCGCCACCGCTTTGACGAAGTGCTGACCGAGCTTGAGTCGGTCGCTGGCTGGAAGACGGCTCGCGTACAGCGCCCTGTGCAGATCCTTGGCAATCTCGACGGCATTGAAACAGGGGTTCGCCAGCTTATCCGCGACGAACCGCTAGAAACGGTGGTAGTGGACTATCACGGTGCGCGAATCACCGTTCCTACTGAAGGTGAGATCCTGCGCATCAAGGGCGTGTTAATTCTCAAGCGCAACGCCACGCGGGATTACCTCGACTTTGTGGCTTTGGCCGATCACATGGGCGATGAGAGCGCTGTCCTAGCATTGCACACATTTGACCGACTCTACCAACAGAACAACGGAGAATCTTCGCTTCAGCAGTTGCAGGTGCAACTTGCCAACGCGCTGCCCTACGACTTGGAAGAAACCGAACTCAGCGAATACAAGAGCCTTGATCCGCGCTGGCATGACTGGCGGGTCGTCAAAGCAGCTTGCTCACATCTCGCAACCGTTATTTTCGACCGGGTGTGTGACATGGAGCTGGATTGTTCTGACGACTATGAGATAGAACCATGATTAATCGAAATTGCGTGGCAACCCCCGATGTTTCCATAGACCCATTCTTTTCAGGAGGGGTTGGCCGGGGAAGGATAGCGCCGCCTTTTAAGGGTTCCGGTTATTTTCAGGAGGGGTTTGTTATGCTGTTTATTAAAACAGTTCTATAATATCAATCATGAGGTGTAAACATGACGGCGACGAAGACACTCTAAGTTCGTGTCCGCTAACATCCTAAACCTCACCCAGTACCGCGTACTGCGGGTTGAGGAATCCGACCACGACTACCACGTCTCCGCCGAGCCAGTGGAAGTGACTGCTGCTTGCCCGCATTGCCATTCCGACCGCCTGAACTCGTGGGGCACCCGCGAGCAGGTGTTCAGGGACCTGCCCATGCACGGCAAGCGCGTGGGTATCTACATCGACACTAAGCGGCTACGCTGCCAAGCCTGCGGCAAAACCTTCTCGCAGGCACTGCCACTGCTGGCCGAGAACCGTATGATGACCGACAGACTGGTGAACTGGATCGGGCCGCAATCGTTGAAGCGCACTTTCACCTCGCTGGCCGACGAAACTGGCGTGGTCGAAGGGACGATCCGCAACATCTTTCGCGACTACATCAACGAGCTTGAGCAAACAGTTCGCTTCGAGACGCCGACATGGATGGGCATTGACGAAATCCACATCATCAACAAGCCGCGCTGCGTTATCTCAAACATCCAGAACAACACCATCGTGGACATGCTCCACAATCGTAACAAGGACACGGTGGCGAAGTACCTGTTCAAGATGCCGAACCGGGACAAGGTGCAGTACGTGGCAATGGATATGTGCACGCCCTACCGCGACGCAGTATCTGCGGTTCTGCCAGATGCCACCATCGTCATCGACAAGTCCCACGTCGTCAGAATAGCCAATCATGCGATGGAGAAGGCCCGCAAAGGGCTGCGGGCCGAACTGACACTGAAACAGAAACGCGGACTGATACACGACCGTCTCGTGCTCTTGAAGCGTGAGTGCAACTTGAACGATGAAGAGCGTCTGAACCTTGACGGCTGGACGAAGAATTATCCGGCCTTGGGAGAGGCGTACAGGCTCAAGGAAGCCTTCTATGCCATCTACGAGGACACGGATTCACCGGAGAGTGCCTTGAGACGCTACGAGGCTTGGATCAAGGATGTGTCGCCGGAGATCAGGCCGTACTTCCATGACCTGATCTGCGCCTTCACCAACTGGCAACCCTTCATCCTCAACTACTTCGAGCACCCCGTCACCAACGCCTACACGGAGAGTCTGAACAGCCTGATCAGTGTCATGAACCGGCTGGGCCGTGGCTATTCGTTCGAGGCGCTGCGAGCCAAGATTCTCTTCAGTGAGGGCATCCATAGCCGCGAGCAGGCACGTCCCAAGTTCGAGAGAAAAAGAGCGCAGCAGTCCGTCGAGATGGGTAGAGCGTTGCCAGATGATGAAATGGGTTATGGACTACCTGTGCTGGAAAAGATACGGGCAATGAAGCATCCCAAAGAGGCTGACCAACACAAGGCACCATCGCCCCCCAAGAACTACGGTGCGGACATCTCAACACTTATCCGCATGATCGATGCGGGGGGGGCTTTGATCCCGTTTTGACTCACTTTTATGAATGGTTCCAAAAGAAGTGATCTCGATCTGATTGCAATGCCCCACAGCTGAGTAGGATGATACACATACTCTTTTTCGTTCCGTTCGACGAACCTTTCTGGCCATCCCTGTACAAACCATTAACCACAGACCCCGTCTCCTGGTCATACATGCCATAGGGGCGGTTTTACACCTTCGTTAACAAACAACGGACATCGATCTTCGAATAGTCACAGATTCAGCGTTGGTCTTAATAAGATGCCAGTTTCGAAAGAGCAGCACTGTATAGACCGTGTGGGTCTACGTTGGTTGACGCCTAGGAAATTCGGGAACACCCCCGCAAAGTGGTTACCCAAAATAATACAAAAGAAAACCGCACGGTCATCCCCTTCCGATCAGCAACTCAGAAGGGGAGAGTGTGGGTATGTTCAAACACAGCCAGATTTAACCCTCGTCAGGATTGTTGTCCGCAACATACAGCACCAGATCTTGACCGGGGTGCAGGCGATGGCGCGAAGAACGGTGATTCCAGTTCCTGATTTCATCAACACTGACGCGATAGCGGCGACTGATTGAAAACAGGGTGTCGCCACGACGCACGGCATAACGAATTCGCTTGCGGTCAGGTCGGGAGACCTGATGATGCTCATCCGTTGCCTGAGCCACTTGGTAGGTGCTCTGTAGAATTTTTAGTTTTTGTCCGCGACGGCATGTTGAGTGGGGACTCAGGTGATTCCAGGAGGCTAGTTCAGCGACCGAAATGTGATAATGTTCGGCAATATGGGTCAAGCTGGAACGATGGTGAATCTGGATAAAATGAATCCTTGAATGATCTGGGTTTGCTTGCGCAACAGACGTATGGTATCTGTCATCGGAGGAGTGATCTGTAGCTGTAGATTCTTCCCGGTTCACCATCAGTATTTCACCACGATGCAGATGACCGCTGTGTAAATGATTCATGGCAGCAAGTTGCTCGGTGCTCATGCCAAAACGGTGGGCAATGCGGAATAGATCATCACCCCGGTGCACACGGTAATGCATGGTCAGCGTGCGCCGCGGTGGGGGCAGGGAAGCGAGTTGTTCTTGCAGGTCGGTTTTGACAGAGACAGGAACCAGAATCCGCTGTGGACCCATCGGGTCCGTCAGGCCGTGCATGAATCCAGGGTTGAGGGAACGCATGTCATCCTCGGAAATCCCGGCAAGACGAGCGACCGCATTTAAATCGACCTGACCGGGGATAGCAACAATCCTGAAGTAGGGTTCATTGACAATCGGACTAAGCTGTACGCCATAGAGTTCAGGATTGCGAACGATCTGCAGAATGGCCAGGAATCGTGGCACATAGGCCATGGTTTCTGCGGGAAGATTCAGTGACCAGTAATCGGTCGGACGTCCGCTAGCAATGTTACGGGCAATAGCTTTGTCAACGATTCCTGGACCAGCATTATATGCGGCTAGAACAAGATTCCAGTCATGGTATTTGTTGTACAGGGTCGACAAAAAGTCATAAGCAGCACGCGTTGAATCAACAATGTCACGCCGGCCATCATACAGCCAGCTTTCACGCAGTCCAAAAATACGCCCGGTACCCGGAACAAACTGCCAGATGCCTGTGGCCTGAGAGCGGGAGACGGCAAAGGGGTCATAGGCACTTTCAATAACGGGCAGCAAAGCAAGTTCAACCGGCATATGGCGACGTTGTGCTTCCGCCGTTGTATAGGCCAAATAGCGTGCAGCGCGGTCAGTCATGCGGTTCAGATAGCCCTGGTGGCTGGTAAACCATGATCGTTGCGTATCGATACGGCTATTGTCAGCAAAGTTGTCGGTCATTCCGGCACGAAGGGTATCCCAAATGTTGCCAAAATGCCGTAAAGCCTGAGTATCAAGTTGAACAGGTGCCATTTCAGTTGCACTGGAAGCATCGTCCGCCATGGGAACGCCATCAATGGCAGAATCCTGCAAGCTCAAGCTTGCGGGAACGGGATCCTTGTCTTGGGTGGCTAATTCATGATGACTTGCTTGGGCGGGAGTGGCTTGCAGTCTTGTAGCTGCCACGGCATCGGTATGCTGTGGCAACGTGCTGCATCCTCCCAAAAGCAACAGGCTGGTGGAAAGCATCCATCCAAGCCATAGTTGCGAAATTTGATTATTCATCGGTCCGCAATTCCTTCAGATCGGTGGTTTAAGATTGTGAGGGCTGTTTCAAGGTATATCCTCACCTTCGAGCACGCACCATTTTTTGTTCCAGATTGTGCGTTGCATCAAATTAAATGCGACATCCTGTCACCATAAACTCCTGCTGATCAGTTGATAAGGTTATGCAAAGATGAGGATTCAGGCAAGTTCTAGCCTTATGAGGCATCCTATATTCAGGGTTTGAACGTATTGCGCCATTGACGAATTTCATACAAAACATCTTCAGCATGTCTTGATTTATGGCTGCTTCGGGCCTGTACTTGACGGATCAAGTCCGGATTGTCCCAGTTAAAAAAGGGATTGATGCGTTTTTCATCACAAATTGTTGATGGAAGAGTGCATTGTTCCTCATGAAGCCTTTTTGTCATAAATTGTGTGAAATCGTGCAAAAACGGGTTATTGGGCCAGATTGATTGGACGAATGCTAGGTTGGTCAAGGTGTATTCATGGGCACAATAAATTCTGGTTGCTTCGGGAAGAGCACGCAAACGCTGCATGGATAATAGCAGGTCTCGTGCATTTCCTTCAAAAAGACGGCCACAACCCGCACTGAATAGAGCGTCGCCACAAAAAAGAATTTCAGGTTCGGAGAAAAAATAACAAATATGCCGCTGGGTGTGCCCAGGAGTGGCAATGATCCGTACCAGAAGATCACCAATGTTCAGTTCCATACCATGCTCGACAGGCTGATAAGGTATTCCGAGTGGGGTATGGGCATGGGCCAGAATGCGCACGTGTGGATGGCGGTGTACCAGTTCGGCCAGTCCCCCACAATGATCGTCATGTTCATGGGTAATCAGAATCGTCCCGAGTTGTTTCTGTTGCGATTGCACATAATCAAGGACAGAGGCAGCATCTCCAGGATCAACCACAATCAGCCGGCCTTGTGGGTCATCAAGACACCAGAAATAATTATCAGTAAATGCTGGGATAGGGACTGGGTTGTTCATTGGGGTGTCCATCTGAGCTATTCTTCGTGCTATGGTAGCATAGGGGTGGATCCGCTTTGTGCCACTATCCCTTCTGTGCGAAACGCGAAAGCTATCGCTTCATCAAGAAGGTGGCAATCATGAATGTTTCATTTCGACCCGAACACGTTCTGCGTCCGCTTGATGCCCGAACGGCGTTGCACCAGTTCTGGACTAGCCGTCCTGGTGCCTTGCTGTTGCAGGATGAATGTGCGGCTCTTGAGCCGGTGTTGGCGCGTTGTTTTGGTTTGCGAGGAATTCAGATTGCACCGAGTACCGATGAGTTTCTGCTTGAATCTTGCAGTTTGCCGCATTGTTTTGTTGTTGATATGCATCAACGGGGGCATGATCCTGAGCACCTGCTGATCGCAGATCCTTCTCGTTTGGCGTTAGCCAGTGAATCGGTGGACCTCGTTCTTTTGCATCATGCCCTAGACTTTGCGGATCGTCCCCAGGCCTGGGTGCGTGAAGCGGTTCGGGTGCTACGCCCAGGAGGAAGCTTGATCGTGACCGGCTTTAATCCACGCGGGCTCTGGGGGATTTTACGCTGGTTGACTCCCCCTTGGAAGCACGAAGGCTGGATGCGGATGCCATTATCCTTGCCTCGACTGAATGATTGGCTCGGCTTGCTTGAAATGCGTGTGACTGAAAAGAAAACCCTGCACTATAGACTGCCTTTTCTGGGACGTCTCCAGCGTTTGGTTGAACCAGTTCTGCGCTGGATGTTGCAGCGCTATATGCCTGGTTCCGGTGCTGTCTATGTGGTTATGGCGCGCAAGCAGATGCGTTTGCTCACTCCATGGGCGCCGGATCGACTGCGCGTGCAAAGCCTGACACCTGCATGGTTTGCCCGTCATCCCTCGTGTATACTGATGGCTGATTTTGGCAAAAATGTCCGGAGTGAACGTATTGCCTCAGCAAAATGAAGTAACTTGCCGTGTTGAAATCTATAGTGATGGTGCTTGCCGTGGTAACCCTGGGCCAGGTGGTTGGGGTACTTTGTTGCGGATGAATCAGCATGAACGCGAACTTAGGGGTTCAGAGCGGCTGACGACCAACAACCGGATGGAAATGACTGCGGCGCTGGAGGGTTTGAAGGCATTAACCCGTCCCTGTCGTGTCGATGTGTATACGGATTCCCGCTATCTTTGCGATGGCATGAGCAGCTGGATGGCTGGCTGGAAACGCAAAGGTTGGTTGAAGGCGGATTCTGTCCAGATCAAGAATGTAGACCTCTGGCTTGAACTTGATCGTATGGCGCAGCACCATCAGGTGGTTTGGCATTGGGTACGTGGTCATGCCGGCCATGTCGAGAATGAACGAGTCGACCGCCTAGCGAACCGGGCGATTGATGAATTACTGCGTGGAGGGGCATGATTCGCATGAGGCAACTGGTTCTTGATACCGAAACCACCGGTCTGAAAACCGAAGATGGACACCGACTGATCGAACTGGCCGTCCTTGAATTAGTCAACCGGCGCAAGACTGATGAAGTTCGACACTATTATTTCAACCCCGAGCGCCCCATTGATGAACAAGCGACGGCTGTGCATGGATTTACTTGGGAGATGCTTCAGGACAAGCCCTTATTCAAGGATGTTGTTGATGATTTTCTTGATTTTGTTGGTAATGCTGAACTGATCATTCATAACGCACCTTTCGATTTGGGTTTTATCAACTATGAGTTGCAACGGCTTGATCCGGCTGCCCTTCGACTTGAAGAGCGTGTGAGTGGCGTTATTGATACGCTGGTGATGGCGCGCAGAAAATATCCTGGCCAGCGTAATTCCCTTGATCATTTGGTCAAACGCCTGGAAATTCCACCGCGGGATCGAAGTTTCCATGGCGCCTTGCTCGACTCTGAAATCCTGGCTGATGTTTATCTGGCCATGACGGGTGGACAGATGGGCATGGTGTGGGGTTCGGAAGAGAGCCAAAAATTGGCAGATTCCAATGATCCCTTGCTGCACTTTCGGCCGATACAGCGCGAGGGATTGACCTTAACAGTCATGCAACTTGGGGCAGATGAACTGGAAGCGCATCGCCAGTACCTTGAAGTTCTTAACAAGGAAAGTAAGGGTGCCTGCGTATGGACGCGCCTTGAGTAACTCGTCCTCGCAACCTCGGGTGCTTTTCATGGATCAATATGGTCGCCCACGGGTTGCCAAGCGTTGTTTGCGTGATTTTTAAACAGGGGTCGATTGCTGCTATATATCTGTGAGAGATTTCCAATAAACTCCATCGATCGAGTTTTCTCATTCGTTTTTGTATTGCCTTGATCATCAATGCATTATATTTTTTGGAGTCTGACAGGCCCCTGGCGGGTCGGGTAACAGCAGCCCATTGCTGGGCCACCGTCCCCTAAGAACCGTACGGGCGAGTCACCCCGCATACGGCTCAAGCTCTTCAACGGCACCTGGGGGGGCACCGGGCAGCCTGACGGATGTTTGAGCTTTTGCGCTCCTTGAGGTATTTGTTCCATTGAGGGTCGTATGGATGCGCTGCGGCCCTGATTTTGATATGTCGTACGATGGGTATCGCACTCATCAGTATCAAGGTTGCCTGTTCGCCGTGTGTACCTTTCGGTTCAGCGAACCGCCATGATTGACGCTTGACCCGCTGAAAATAGCGATCTGCTATCCAGTGGGCGGACTTCTTGGGGTGGCGGCGTTGCGCCCATTTCCAGAGCATGTGCCAGATCTGATCATCCAGTCTGGAGAAGATCGCTTTGGCGACCCCGTGCCGGTCGGGTAACAGCAGCCCATTGCTGGGCCACCGTCCCCTAAGAACCGTACAGGCGAGTCACCCCGCATACGGCTCAAGCTCTTCAACGGCACCTGGGGGGCACCGGGCAGCTTGACGGATGTTTGAGCTTTTGCGCTCCTTGAGGTATTTGTTCCATTGAGGGTCGTATGGATGCGCTGCGGCCCTGATTTTGATATGTCGTGCGATGGGTATCGCACTCATCAGTATCAAGGTTGCCTGTTCGCCGTGTGTACCTTTCGGTTCGGCGAACCGCCATGATTGATCCTTGACCCGCTGAAAATAGCGATCTGCTACCCAGTGGGCGGACTTCTTGGGGTGACGGCGTTGTGCCCATTTCCAGAGCATGTGCCAGATCTGATCATCCAGTCTGGAGAATATCGCTTTAGCGACCCCGCGCCGGTGGTACATGGCCCAACCCTGGAGAATCGGGTTGAGTACCTGAATGAGCTCGGCCTGAGTTGCATGCGCCATTTTTTCCAGGGTTTGTTTCACCTTGTCCCGCAAGCTTTGTTGGCTTTTCAAGGAAGGTTTGATCAGCAATTTCTGGTTGTACTTGCGTACATTGACCCCAAGGAAGTCGAAACCGTCCTGGATGTGCGTGATCTTGGTTTTCTCCAGGGAGAGTTCCAGACCGCGTTCAGCCAGAAA
>JAJZUM010000068.1 GCA_021848605.1 Pseudomonadota bacterium
CCAATCAAACGATGTCCGAAGCGGAACTTTGAGAACTCGGGCCACTACGGCAATAGGCTCATTTGGCTCATTTCGAAGCGCCACCGCCTCGACCAGTTCTTTGCGTTTCTGGCTTCGCATTTCAGATTTATTCATGAACACAGTATATCATATGATGCAAAAACTTATGCAACAATTAATACTCCCCACGGATGGTCTGATTCCAGCGTCCCCAAGCCGCTTGCTATAGCGCATGGAAAGGTATTGGAATCCTCGGTCGCAGTGATGGATGAGTCGGTCCGATCGGGTTTCCTGGCATATAAAGCCTGTTCCAGCGCATCCAGGACGAAGGCAGTTCTTATGTGGTGACTGGCTTTCCATCCCACGATAAATCGAGAGTAGACATCGATGATGAAGGCCACATAGGCAAATCCTTGCCAAGTCGATACAAAAAGGTAAAATCTGCCACCCAGAGCTGGTTAGGACGGTCCGCACTGAACTGATGCAGTTATCGTCATGATAGGACAAATTAAGCTATCCTAAAGCCATACCTGCAAGAAGAATATGCCATGACGGGAACGCTTTACATTATTTCAGCTGCATCGGGAACCGGCAAGACCAGTCTGGTGCATCAACTCATTTCTCAGCAACCAAATCTTCATCTCTCTGTATCCCACACGACCCGGGCACCAAGATCAGGAGAAATTGACGGGGAGAGTTATCATTTTGTCTCTTTGGACAATTTCAGGAAAAAAATCGAATCAGGTGACTTTCTTGAATATGCCGAGGTTTTTGGCAACTGGTATGGAACATGTCGGTCTGAAGTTCATAAATTTCTGTCTAAGGATCAGGATGTGCTCTTGGAAATCGACTGGCAAGGCGCTGCCCAAGTGAAATCGTTACTACCTGATGCCATAGGAATTTTTCTTCTGCCTCCTTCGTTGAATGCCTTGGAACATCGCTTGAAGAACCGTGGCAAGGACAAACCCGAAGTTATCGAAAAGCGTCTCGCCCAATCCGTTGAAGACATGCAGCATTATCGTGATTTTGATTATCTTGTGCTGAATGATCAGTTTGACCAGGCACTTGGTGAACTTATACTGATTACAAAATCCGGACGGTTACGTACCGTAATTCAGGAAAAACGTCTTTCAGATGTCTTGAAAAATTTGCTGGAATGAAAAAAAAAGATTACATTGAAAGGTCATGGCTGTAACTGACCTGGAGTACATATGGCGCGTGTCACTGTTGAAGATTGTCTTGATAAGCTTGATAACCGTTTTGAGTTGGTTCTTGTTGCATCCCGTCGTGCCCGCCAGTTAGCAACCGGTGGCAAAGAACCACATCTGCCTTGGGATCATGACAAACCAACTGTAATGGCCTTGAGGGAAATTGCTGAAGGCTATGTGACCCGTGATATCCTCAATCAACAACATGAAGAACCCGTCATGGTACCTCTTGCACTGCAACTTGACAGTTCGGAGCTCGTATAGTGTAGGAGCTTAGGGCATATGTTACCTGGTGTCGAACTGCAACGAGGAACAGAGCTCGACCAAAACGGTATTGATGCCCTCAGCCACCGCTTAGAGTCGTACCTCGCACCTGATCAGATTCAACAAATAAGAAAAGCTTATTTTTTTGCTGATCAGGCTCATCTAGGACAGTTCAGGCGCAATGGTGCACCCTATATCACTCATCCATTGGCTGTAGCCGAAATCCTATGCGACATGCATATGGATCATCAAAGTATCGTTGCTGCAATTTTGCATGATGTCATTGAAGATACTTCCGTCAGCAAGGAAGAGATTGAAACCTTGTTTGGCGATGAGGTAGCTCGCCTTGTTGACGGTGTTACCAAGTTAACCCAGGTGCATTTTGGCTCCAAAGCTGAAGCCAAAGCCGAAAACTTGAGAAAGATGATTCTTGCCATGACCCAGGATATACGGGTGATTCTGGTAAAACTGGCCGATCGTCTGCACAACATGCGTACACTAGACGTTCTTGCGCCCCAGAAAAGCCGCAGAATTGCTGAAGAAACCTTAGAGATATACGCACCCATAGCCAATCGTTTGGGTATGAATGATCTTCGAATTGAATATGAAGATTTAGGATTCGCAGTTATTCATCCTTTTCGGCATCGGATGATTGCTAAAGCGGTCAAAGCAGCCCGAGGAAACCGTAAAGAGCTTCTGACTCATATTCGTGAAACCATTGAACAACGTCTTCGCAGTGAAAACATGCATGTCCGTGTCATTGGGCGCGAAAAGCATCTGTTCAGCATCTACAGTAAAATGAAGGAAAAGCGTAAATCATTTTCTGAAATCATGGATGTTTATGGTTTTCGAATCATTACCGACTCTGTTGATTCCTGTTATCGTGCACTCGGTATGATTCACAATCTCTACAAACCTGTCCCGGGGAAATTCAAAGATTATATCGCTATTCCCAAAGCCAATGGTTACCAGTCTCTCCACACGGTCCTGATTGGGCAGCGCGGCGTACCTATTGAAATCCAGATTCGTACAGAAGCCATGGAAGCCATGGCAAACAACGGAATTGCGGCCCACTGGCTTTATAAGTCTGAAGGCTTTACCAATACTTCGCAATCAAGGGCTCGAGAATGGATCAAGTCTCTGATTGAAATCCAGAAAAACACTGGCACTTCAATGGAATTTATAGAGCATGTCAAAGTTGATCTTTTTCCGGATGAGGTTTACGTATTTACACCCAAAGGCCATATCCTAACGCTGGCGCAGGGCTCTACTGCCGTGGACTTTGCCTACACAGTTCATTCAGATGTCGGTAATACCTGTGTCGCTGCGCGTATCGACAATCGGCTGGCGCCATTATCCATCCCCCTGCAAAGTGGCCAAACTGTTGAAATCATTACTGCACCCGGGGCAAGACCTAATCCAGCATGGCTCAATTTTGTCGTCACCAGCAAGGCCCGTATCAATATCAGACATTTTCTGAAAACCCAACAGACTGAAGATGCACTGAGCCTGGGAAAACGTCTTCTTGATCAGTCTCTCCAAGGATTGGGCTTTCCTCAAGGGACAGAACAGCTCACCACAACGACCCTTCAGGAAGTCCTTCATGAGCTTGGCATCAGTCTCGAACAACTCTATCAGGACATAGGACTCGGAAATCGGCTTGCCCCTCTGATTGCATTGCGACTAACCGGCCATAACTTACAAGAAGGAACGCTACCAAGATCTTCCAGTGCTCGGATCAGTATGGCAATTCGTGGTACGGAAGGTGTGATGCTATCATTTGCCCGTTGTTGCCGCCCAATTCCTGGTGACGAAATTATCGGCCACATGAGTGCAGGCAAAGGGCTTGTGGTACATCGGGACAATTGCCGTAATATGGCTCAGGAACTCAAGGACAATCCAGACAAATGTCTAAACCTGAACTGGTCAGATCACATTGAGCGGGAGTTTCAGGTTGATCTGCGTGTGTTTCTCGAAAACCAGCGCGGGGTTCTGGCAACTCTGGCTGCCCAGATCAGTGAATCAGATGCCAATATTGAATCAATGGTTCTTCATGAAAAGGATACCCATCAATCAGTGATTCAAATGACCATACTGGTACGCAATCGAATTCAACTGGCTAGGACCATGAAACGTCTTAGGCATCTGCACGGTGTATCCAGAGTTCAACGCATGCGTGCCTAAGCAACAAGAGAGCATTTTAGTAAGGACATAGTGTACTATGAGCAAAATGATTATTCACACAGATGCTGCGCCACAGGCCATTGGGAGTTATTCCCAAGCTGTTCGGGTAGGCTCTCAAGTTTATCTTTCCGGCCAGATAGGACTTGATCCAGGCACCATGGAGCTAAGATCAACGATTGATGAACAAATCGTTCAGGTTCTCGAGAACCTGCGCGCAGTTTGTCAGGCAGCGAGTGGTTCTTTAGCGGATATCGTCAAACTGAATGTCTATCTGACCGATCTGATTCATTTTTCAAAGGTCAATGAACAAATGTCTCTTTATTTTCCACAACCATTTCCGGCCCGTGCAGCCATTGGAGTCGCCTCACTGCCTCGAGGAGCTCTTGTTGAGATGGATGCGATCATGTGCCTGCCGTCCTAGGGGCTTACAGGCAGTGAAGCCATCTCTCCAGCCTGAGGCTCGACAGGGTGCTGTGCCAGGCGCGTTGTTCCAACAAGCTTGTCAAGCCTCCATTGAGCAATTGAATCACCTTCAGAGGCAGCCTGTTTGAGCCAGTGCTGCGCGAGTGTTTCGTCGGGAAGTACACCCATCAAACCTTTTTGGTAAATATCAGCGAGACGCATCTGGGCTTCACGGACATGCAACTTGGCTGCCTTCTCAAGCCAAAGTATTGCGAGATCATTATTCACATGGATTCCCTGACCCCCATGTGCATACCAATCTGCAAGAGACATGCACGCAGGCGCAAATCCTTCCTGGGCAGCAGCTTTGATTAGATGATAGGCATTCATGGAATCAACGGTCAGCCCACCCAAACCTTGCCGATACATTTGTCCAAGATAAAAATAAGCGGCAGGATCATCATGGGTTGCTGCATCAGTCAAGTCCTGGGCTGCTTCTTGATAGTCTCCTCGCAGGTAAGCAGCAATACCAAGTTCATGACTATTTCCAAAAACGAGAGCCTGTGCATTTGACAACAAAATGGCAATAAGGAAAACCGGGAGACGAACAACCAATCTGAATATCATCGCAATTTCACCTTAAAAGTCTGTCTTTTCCACCCATAATCATCAAGACCGACCCTTTATAGAATTACTTTTGCGGTCGCATCAAACTCCTTGTTCTCATTTTTCGTTATTTATCCCACCTGATTCCTTTCGCTCGATCAGGGAGGTGTATACTATCCTAGAGCTGTTACAGATTTACGACAAGCTGTTTTCCTCTCATTCTTTCAGTTGTCTTGAAGTGGGCATGCTCGATGTTATTCAATATGGAACATCCTCGCATTTACCAGATTTAGGTTTACAGATATGACTCTTACAGAACTCCGTTATATGGTTCGTCTGGCAGAACTCAAGCACTTCGGTGCTGCCGCAGAAGCATGTCATGTCAGTCAACCGACACTTTCTGTTGCAATCAAAAAGCTTGAGGGTTTTCTTGGCACAACTCTGTTCGAGCGAAGAAAACATCAAGTTCTTCTGACGGAAAGTGGAGAACGACTTTTACCACAAGCCCGGCGTATTCTTCAGGATGCCGAGTTGATGATCCATATGGCCCATGACGAAGACGAACGTTATCAGCAATCAATTCGCCTTGGTGCGATCCTGACCGTTGGTCCTTATATTTTTCCACACCTGATTCAGCGTATGACGAATCAACAATTGCGCCTAAACCTTTTTCTAACAGAGGATTTCACCAATAACCTTATAAGTGCGCTTGAACAAGGAAGCCTTGACGCCATAATTCTTGCCACTCCAGTGGATGAACGTCTATACCGAGTCTACCCTCTTTATAGTGAACCTCTACAATTGCTGTTGCCTGCGCAACACAACTGGGCTCAAAAAGATCGTATCGATCTGGAAATGCTTGATACTGCCCAACTTCTCATGCTTGCCGAAGGTCATTGCCTGCGTGATCAGGTGCTGATGGCCTGTCCCAATTTACAGACAGAACGAAATGCCTCTCTGAGGGGAAACTCTCTGGCAACGCTCAGTCACATGATTGCTCTTGGTATGGGAATGACCATCATTCCTTCCTCTGCTGAAAAGGTTCTCTGTAACGCACACAAGGACATGCTCGTTTGTCGTCCCGTTGAACCCTCAATCACCCGTGAGCTTCGCCTTGTCATTCGTCGAAGTGACATGCGCCACCGTATCTACGAACAACTTCAAAATCAACTGAAGGCATGCCGTGAAGTTGCATTGGAATCGGCCTGAACAATAACGTTTGTCAGGTCAGGTATCGCTTAAAATCCAGTCACTTCTGTAGACCTTAATGAGCTCAGGGATTTGATGGAGATATTAGCATGCAGTTGACTGATTGTTTTAAGCTGTCTATGATAACAGTATCAAGATGGGATCGATGCGTTGGCAACCAAGACCTTAAACGTTCAAGTGCATGCTAATCACGCCAAAGTTCTTGCAGCACAGACAAGAACCTTGAACTTTGTCTGGAATTCGGCAACTGCTCCATGCCTTGCTCTACCCATTGCATTCTTGCAGTCGTACCCAGATGCGTTGTCCTGTCGTAACATTCGTGAGCGTGGCACATTCCTTCCTGCTTTCGATATGCATGCCTACACCATCGGTGCATTCAAAGAATTGGGGCTGCATTCGCAAACCGTTCAGTGCATCGCCGCTGGATACCTAACGCGCCGCCGGCAGTTTCTCAAAGCACGGCTGGCATGGCACAAGTCCTCGGGGCTTCATCATTCATTGGGATGGGTGCCGTTTCATACGGGTGCGGCCCATTGCAAAAACGGACAGGTTTACTTAAACGTCCAGTATGGCAAAGTCTGGGACAGAGAAGGCCTATTCAGATATCGCTTTCGTGCCGATTCGTTCAGTAAAGATGCCCAAAGTCGCTGGTACTTCAACGTCGTTGTTGAAGTCAGTGCTAAAGCCAGCACCTCTGAGAAGATTGGTGGCCATGGACAGGGACGTGGTTCAGTTGGCATAGGCTTAGGCTGCAAAGAGAACGTAAGGCTCGCCAATGGACAGAAGGTTACTGGGAGAAACTACATGGAGCAGTTGCCGAGAGTATGGAGGTGTGTAGAGTGTTGTACACTCAACGACCACGACATCCATGCTGCTACTAACATCCCCGGCGCTTGTTCCAGACAGCACTTTAGCTCCTACATCCATGCGGCCGCCGCGCTTGGCAATGAGCGTCTGGCTGTAGGAGCGAGCACAAGGTGCGAAGGAACATCGCCATGCGACGGCCCAAAGGGTAGGCGAAGCCATATCATCCTAGCCCTTCCCGTGCGAACCGCAGTCGTACCCTGAGGCGGGGGGGTTGTCAAAAATACTAACCATGGCTTATTTCTATGACCTACCCAAAATCGAATTGTCCCAGCTTAATGATATGGGGCCAGCTTCTATTAAACTCCTAAATCAGTTAGGCATAAATAATATTGCCGAACTTCTCTTGCATCTGCCGCGCGGTTATGAAGATCGTCGTCTGATTCTGCCAATTGCTCATATACGTCCTGGTCAGAAATATCTCATCAGGGTTAATGTACGAGACATGCAGAATATGGCTGGTCCCAAAGGTGGTTGCAATGTTCTTGTTGATGATGAGAGCGGCAAATTATCAATTCGCTATTTTAAACTCAAGACTCACCAGCTTGGATACACCACAGCATCGGGTCCAATTCTTTTTTATGGTGAAGTCAAGTACAGCGCACGTACTGGAAAGGAGATGATTCACCCTGAACGATTGCGAGCAACAAATGCCCCCGGAATTGTGGCCATTTATCCGGTTTGTGAGACCCTGAGCCAATCCCGGTTTCGCAAATGGATCGCTCAAGCTCTGGATCTGCTATCGAAAGATGACCCCTATCATACTCTGATCAAACAGATACATGTTCCAGATTGTATAGAGTCTGTCACTTTGCTTGAGGATTTCAAGCATCCGGCACAAGTCAAACTGATCATTGAAGAACTTGCTGCCCAGCATCTAAAACTTTTTCATGTCCGACGTACGCAATCTTTGGCTTCTGCGCGAAGTCTGGAATTTTGCCAAGAGCAAGACAAATGGATCCGTCAGAGACTGGGATTTTCGTTGACGGGGGCACAGGAACGAGTGATCAACGAGATACTTGCCGATCTTTATCAGAGTCGACCCATGTTACGACTGGTCCAGGGTGATGTTGGAAGTGGCAAAACAGCAGTGGCTGCACTGATCGCAACTCAGGCGCTGGCAGCGGGATGGCAAGTTGCCGTGATGGCACCAACAGATCTTCTCGCCGAGCAATTGTATCAGCGCATGCAGTCCTGGTTTGAACCTTCATTTGTTGTCGTATTTCTTTCAGGCCGTCTTAAAAAATCGGAGCGTCGTGTCGTCCATTCACTGTTACAGACATCACAACCTTTGCTTGCCATAGGAACTCATGCCTTATTCCAGGAAGATGTTGTATTTTCCAATCTTGGACTCATCATCATTGATGAACAACATCGCTTTGGTGTTGAGCAACGTCTGGCACTTCGTAACAAAGCTGCCAAGGAAGCAGAGGCGCACGTACTGATCATGACTGCAACGCCAATTCCCAGAACTTTATCCATGAGTCTGCTTGGCGATCTGGACCAAAGTGTACTGGATGAGCGTCCACCGGGAAGACAATCGATTATTACGCGACTTATTAGCCTGGATCGGATTGATGAGTTATGTGATCGGCTACATCATCATTGTCAGGGCCAACATCGAGCCTACTGGGTATGTCCTCTGATTGAGGAGTCTGAAGTTATTCCAGCCCAAGCTGCCGAGCTTCGCTTCGATTGGCTCAGAAATCGTCTTCCAGAATTACGTATTGCAATCATTCACGGTCGTATTTCTGCTGTTCAAAGACATGCAACCATGTCGCAGTTTCAGAACGGGGAACTAGATGTACTTGTGGCCACTACCGTTATTGAAGTCGGTGTTGATGTACCTGAAGCTACCCTGATGATTATTGAAAATCCTGAACGACTTGGACTGGCACAACTGCATCAATTGAGGGGAAGAGTAGGGCGTGGGGCAGATCAGAGTTATTGCATTCTTCTTTTTCAGCAACCCCTCAGCCCCATGGCTACTGAACGCTTAAGCTTGTTACGCCAAACAGAGGATGGATTCGCTCTAGCTGAAGCCGACCTTCGACTGCGAGGGCCCGGAGAAATGCTTGGTGTACGCCAATCTGGTCTAGGCCAAGGGCGAATTGCTGATCTTGAACGGGATGCATACCTCCTCGAACAAGCAAGAACTCGCGCTAATGCCTTGTTCGAAGCTCCAGAGTCCGAGCAGAGTACAATCCTCAAATTTTGGACTCCTCATGCTGATGAATATTCAAAGGCCTAAGCAGCTTTTAACTCTGGCTCTATACTTTGTTTATCTGGAAGTCTTATGAGGGGAACAAGTCGTGTTTCCATGGCCTGTACAAAAATATCTTGATGACCGTGCAATGAACTGCGTTGAATCAACGCGCAAGGACAGTGATTTTGGTGCCATGCGTCTCTGTGTCCTTTATCTCGAAGACTCTCTTGGACCACTTCAGTACGTGCTCCCTGAAACCCATATGTTGCGTCTAAATACCATGTCCGAGGTTCTTGGTCGCAATTTCACCGTGATGGCTCAAGGCACACGAACTGAACTGTTTAAAAAGCATGATCTTGACGAACCAACTGGTCTTCTTCCTCTTACCCAGATGCATACCTTGATTGATAAAAGCATTCTCGGACATAGCCATTATCTCCTTCCTTCTGGACGAAAGGATGCTTTAATGGTTATGACAGCCGATCAACTGAATCAACTTGTTGAAGAATCTCAGTCTGAGAAAGTCGGCTTTTCCAGCGATAGTCGCAGACCTTGGCCTCCTGAGCATGACGATGAGTCAATGATTCTTGCTTCCGTGCAGAGTCTTACATCACTGCGCATTCGGCAGCGTCTCATTGAAACCCTGGAAATACCTCCTCTGCCTGATAGTGCACGACGCATTCTCAGACTTCGACTCGACCCCGATGCGCGTGTTGAAGAACTGGCTTCGATTGTTGAAATGGATCCGAGCCTCAATGCACAGTTGATTTGTTGGGCCTCATCGCCCTATTACGGAGCACGAGTACAAGTCAGTACGGCTTACGATGCCATAAGCCGGGTACTCGGCTTTGACATGGTCTTGAACATGACGTTGGGTCTTTCTCTCGGCAAAACATTATCATTGCCCAAAGATGGACCAACAGGCTTAAAACCTTATTGGGAACAGGCAGCCATGACGGCATTAGCCATGCAGCGACTGATCCAGAAAATGCCCAAGAATTATCACAAACAGGCGGCTACCGCTTATCTGTGCGGTCTATTGCACAACTTCGGCTTCATTGTTCTTGGCCATTTGTTTCCCATGCATTTTTCACTTATTTGTCGCCATATTGAGGCAAATCCTCATATTCCTGTTGCCAATATTGAACATCTTTTGCTGGGAGTTAACCGCAATCAGCTTGCTGCCTGGCTTTTGCAAACATGGGGAATGCCGGAAGAGGTCGTTATTGCCATCCGTTTTCAGGATATGCCTTCAGTCAGTCCAGAGCCAGATCTTTTTACCCGAACACTACACCTGTGTTCACAACTCCTTTCTGGCGCAGAGGCCGATGAGTTTATTACTATGAAACTTCCACTTTCTTACGACGAAGCTCAAAATGTTGTAGAAAGCCTTATGATCGAGCAGGGAGAACAAATTCGTATGCTTGCCAATCAGATGGTGTCCTGATTGTTTAAGAGCTTTTGGGCTTTAACCACCGGCTGATTGTTGAAAACCAGAAAAGAATAGAGATATCGCCCTCCAAGACTACTTTTCCTTCCTGTACGGCATACATGAACGCCGTTTGTCCACCTCGGATAAGAAGTTGAACTCCGTCCTCAGGATCATGAAAATGGATTTTGAGATCAGGGGCAGGGTGAACAGTTGCGCGGGTATTGATGCGCGCGGTATCAATCTCAAAATGCCGTGTGCTCAACGAGCCCGGGCCACTAATCTGAATGACAAACTGATTGCGCTGAATGGTGTCACGAAACTCTGTACTTGTCTTGTGTGCTTTGAGCATCCTTTGAGCAATAAACCAAAGCAGGAAACGCAGTTTTAAAGTACCTCGTACATAGTTTATTGACTTGCTCTGCATCCTTTTACGACCTCCTTGAACGCTTCGTCCAGTCTAGTTGATTTTATCTCAGTTTGTGCATAAAACCCCGTCATTTCCGTTAATCACAACATAGGTTCGGAGCAACATCTGTAGAAAGTGTACTGACCCACAAGGTCAGAAAGGTCCACGAATGACTCAGCATGGATGTCAGAGGTAGAGCAACGCACGGAGTGGTTACCGAGAGTATAGAAATATGTGGAATGCGATACACCCCTTGACCACAACATCAATATCGCCACCAACATCATGGGGTCCCCTGAAAAGAGTAAGGTTTACGGATTTGATATAAGCGTCTCGTCCTAGAACCAAGCACAACGTACAAAGGACCCTACGGCCTATAAAGGTAATGATCACATCCTTCCCACTCAAGCGGCAGTGAAAAACTGAAGTTGGGAAAGATGTCAACCACCCGCTTTAGAGAATTTCCAGCAAGATCATGACTGAATCATTTTCATATAACGTGCCTTTATCAAATTGTCCGAGGCCGATTTGCCTCCAAGGATATAAGCACAAACCTTATTATTTTGATCGAGATACGTACCTTCAACACCATCCTCGTCCTTTATCCAGTGCCATATGCCTTGTCTATTAGCTGGTGGTGGTACGATAACCCAGGGAAAATCAGGGGTTTTGACGACAATCGGCATGACCGGATATTGAAGTTCGGTCTCTGCCTGCTGAAGATTTTTCGCTAGAGTCCTTGCCTGATTCATTAAAGGTAACACGTAAGGCAGAACCATTGCACCGCGACTCTGTGCACAATCACCTAAGGCAAAAATATCAGGCATGGATGTCCTTAACCAGGAATCAATCAGAATACCCCGATCGGTTTCGATACCACAACTGCGGGCGGGTTCTAATCGTGGACGAAGACCAACGGCACTCAGGACTATATCGTAGTGATACACATGATTGCTTGATATAAGCCGTATTGAAGCCTGATCTTCTTCACGCTCTATGGCCACAACAGATGTTCCACAATAAACACGTATGTTTTTGTTTTGCAGTGCCGATAGTAGGTAATGAGAGACTTCTGAAGGAATCAACGCCGAAAGCAGGGTAGGAGCTGCTTCGTGCAACCCCACATCAAACCCTCCGTCAGCCAGATCATGGGCAAACTCACAACCGATCAAACCACCACCCAGAATGCCAATCCGTGCGCCAGCAAATAATTTTTCCCTAAATTTTCGATAATCATCGAGATTGTTCACTGAGTGAACGAGATGAGCAGCATTTCCCTTCAGCGGCAGACGAATCGGATCTGCACCACACGCTAATACTAGTTTGCTCCAATAGATTTTTTCAGTTGAATGAAGTACTAAAGACTTTTCTAAAGGATCAATTTTGTGAACCGTAACATGTGTACGAATTTCAGCACCCAAGGCTGAGGCCATGTTTTCAGCATTGCTTATCACAAGATCGTCTGGTTTTTTTTGTTTCGAACAGGCGGCGGAAAGCATGGGTTTGCTGTAACTTTCCCCACCATCTTGAGTCAATAAAAGTAATGGTTGATCCTTTTCAATTTTTCTCCACTCTCGAGCTAAGGTATAGCCAGCCAGGCCGGTTCCAACAATAACCAGAGGATTCATGACACCATCCTCAAATTTCAACCATATCAAAATCTTCTTTTGCAACACCGCAATCCGGACATATCCAGTCTTCGGGAATGTCTTCCCAACGAGTTCCAGGAACAATACCTTCCTCTGGTAAACCTTTTGCTTCATCATACTCAAAACCACATACGGAACATTGCCATTTTTTCATCATTACTCTCCTTTAATTAAATCTTAAAATACTGTCTCATTAATTAATGTTATTTTCAAGATCATCACAAACTTTTTGATAAAGTTCTGCGTGACGTCTCTCCACCTTGGCCAAGGCTGCAAACCGTTTTTCAGCTTTTGCAAGTGCCTTTCGGAAGTGTTCAGCATGTACGGCTGATTCCTTGATTTGTTCGGAGAACTCATGAGCAGCGCTTGCTTGCTGCTCAAGAACAGCTTGCCTGTGAAAACCTGGATACATTTCTGAATACTCATAGGTTTCACCCTCAATAGCCATGGTAAGCATGACATGGCTTGAAAGTTCTTGCTCCGGATAAAGAATATCAAGATGTCCGAGGGCATGGTGTATTTCTTGTGATGCAGTTTCTTCAAAGACCCTGGCAGTTCTTTCATCACCCTGCTTGCGCGCCATTTTTGCAAAATAGGTATATTTCATAAATGCCATAGATTCTCCGGCAAATGCAGCCTCAAGATTT
>JAJZUM010000069.1 GCA_021848605.1 Pseudomonadota bacterium
CGGGTCGGTCATGGAACATACGCAGAGCAAGGATACCACCCATCGACCAGCCAACTAAATGCAGGGGTTGATGACGCCTGCACATATGGCTCAGCTGATCGAGCTGGCGATCCATGCTGGACTCGCCATAGTCAGGAATCATCCAGCGGCGGTCAACGGTCCAAAGCGCTTTGCTCCAACCCCAACCGTTGAGAATCATACCGGACGATTGCACCATGATCATTACCCCTGACGTAATTCAGAAGGCCAGAGCCGATCCAGTGCTTCCAGTAGTTCAGCAATCTGTTCGGCACTATGGGCCGCACTCAAGGTCACACGCAAACGTGCCGTACCACGGGGTACGGTGGGTGGCCGAATAGCACTTACCCAGATTCCAAGATCAGCAAGCTGCTGACTGATGGCCATGGCCTTAGCACTATCGCCGACCATGAGTGGCTGAATCGACGTTTCACTGTTCATCACCGGCAACCCACGCTGATGGCAACCGGTACGAAACTGCGCAATGTGTGATTGCAAGGACAATCGTCGCCATTCCTGGTGACGAACCATGTGCACACTGGTCAGCATCGCGCACGCCATGGCCGGGGACATGGCAGTGGTATAAATGTATGGCCTGGCCATTTGCACCATCCATTCGATCAATTCAGCTGACCCGAGGACACATGCACCTTGCCCGCCCAGTGCCTTACCAAAAGTTAACACCAGCAGAGGACATGCCTGCTGGGACCACTGCGCGGCCCAGCCCTGCCCTTGTGACCCAAGCACCCCTAATCCATGGGCGTCATCAAGAAAAAGCAGTGCGTCTTGTGATGTTGCCAGCCCCACAAGCTCCTGAATCGGTGCCAGATCACCATCCATGCTAAAAACAGCATCACTGACCAGCATGCGCACAGGGCGGTCATCCCTGCACCATTGTTGAGCCGAGTGCAGATCAGCATGAGGATAACGATGCATGCGAACCCGGGCCAGTCGCGCCGCATCCAGCAATGATGCATGATTGAGACGGTCTTGCAGAATCCAGTCACCTGCCCGACAGAAGCAGTCAATAACAGCCAGATTGGCCTGCCAGCCACTGGCAAAAAGCAGTGCACGATCCCGTCCTGTCCATGCGCACAAGGCCGCACCCAAACGATCATGTATCTCATGGTGCCCACAGACCAGATGCGATGCACCGGAACCCACTCCATAACGCTGGGCACCATCAACAAGGGCTTCGACCAGTTGTGGATCGGCAGCCATGCCCAGATAATCATTACTGCAGAAATTAAGCCAACGCTGGCCGTTTGGCCCTTGCAAAAAAACCGACTGAGGGCCGGCATGAGCCCGCTGCACCCGCAGCAGTCCCTGCTCGGCCCGAGCGCTCAGCAAGGCACTCCATTCAGACATGAGCACGGTCCGGCTGCATGGCATCATAGTAAGGGCGCTGTGTTGCAGCAACCGGTTTTGGTATCGCCAAGTGCAGCCCCAACCGACCTAACAACTGTTGATCATGGTCCATGGCCGCATTTGGCGTCGTTAGTAGTTTGCACCCAAGAAATAACGAGTTGGCACCTGCCATGAAACAGAGTGCCTGCAAACTGTCTGGCATACGCTCTCGCCCGGCTGACAAACGAATCCAGGAAGCTGGCATGAGAATTCGCGCCACCGCAATGGTACGCACCAATTCGAATTCATCAAGTTCAGGTGCATCTTCAAGAGGGGTACCCGGAATGGGGACTAGTTTGTTGATCGGCACCGACTCAGGGTGAACCGGTAATGTTGCCAACTGCAGCAATAATCCGGCCCGGTCAGAACGCTCCTCACCCATGCCAAGAATGCCACCACTGCAAACCTTGATCCCTGCCTTGCGAACCTGAGCCAAGGTATCAAGCCGGTCTTCATAGGTGCGCGTTCGCACGATCTCGTTATAGTACTCAGCCGAAGTATCGAGGTTGTGGTTGTAATAATCCAGTCCAGCTTGAGCAAAAGCCTCTGCCTGACCTTCCTTGAGCATCCCAAGCGTCATACAAGTTTCGAGTCCGAGGGCTTTGACCTGTCGCACCATTTCAAGCAACACGGGCATATCCCGGTCATGCGGTGAGCGCCAGGCCGCACCCATACAGAATCGACTGGAGCCCGATGCCCGAGCCGCCTTGGCCTGTTCCAGAACTGAGTCCACATCAACCAGCTTTTCGCGAACAAGACCTGTGGCATAACGACTTGACTGAGAGCAATACGCACAGTCTTCAGGACAGGCTCCCGTCTTAATCGACATCAGCGTTGATGCCTGTATCTCGGTTGCATCAAAAAACTGCCGATGTACTCCCTGAGCCTGAAAGACCAGATCTCCCAAGGGCAGTGCAAAAAGCGTTTCAATCTCTTGTCGCGTCCAGTCATGCCGAATCATGCTCAACCCCGTAAACTGATTTTGTTATTTTAGTTTACAAGCATCCAGGTCTTCTGGCAATCTAGGTCCTGACTAATGGTCATACCAATGACGTTAATGGAGTGCCTTATGGATCCGCTGAATGATATACCCTGGATGTTGCCAAGAACCCTCTTCAATGAAGATCACGCCGCATTCCGAGAAACCGTACGCCGTTTTTTTGCTGAGGAAGTTGTGCCACATCGGGAGCGATTTGAAGCCCAACAACATGTTGATCGGGATCTTTGGCTGAAAGCCGGGGCTTTGGGCATGCTTTGCCCAACGATTCCTGAAGTCTATGGTGGTTCGGGTGTTGATCGACGCTACAGCATGATACTGATGGAAGAACAGGCCTATGCCGGGGATTCCGGTTGCGGCTTTGCATTACATTCAGACATTGTCGCCAATTATCTACTGAACTTTGGCAGTGAAGCGCAGAAACAGCAATGGTTACCGCGCATGGCCAGCGGTGAGGTGGTCGCTGCCATCGCCATGACCGAGCCCGGCACAGGTTCTGATTTGCAGAATGTGCAAACCAAAGCAGTACGGGATGGCGACAGCTACATCCTTAATGGCTCCAAGATCTTTATCACCAACGGTTATCTTAGTGACCTGGTCATCGTCGTAGCGCGCACCAATAGCGAAAAACCTGGATCTGCGGCCCTATCCCTGTTTCTGGTTGATACGCGCTTACCGGGATTCAGTAAAGGTAATCCCCTCAAAAAAGTCGGCATGAAAGCACAGGACACCTGCGAACTTTTTTTCAACGACGTCCGTGTTCCAGCCGATCAACTCCTTGGCCATGAAGGCATGGGATTTGTCATGCTGATGCAGGAACTGGCCTGGGAACGACTGATGATTGCCATCATGTGTACGGCTGGTGCTGAATTTGCCTACGCTGAAACACTGCAGTATGTCCGCGACCGCAAGGTTTTCGGAAAACCCGTCGCATCGTTCCAGAACAGCCGTTTTCAGCTTGCCGAAATCAAATCTGAAATCCAGATTGGCCGAATCTTTGTCGATCGTTGCATGCAGCAAATTCTGGAAGGGTCATTAAGTATTGACGCAGCAGCGGCATCCAAATACTGGTGCTCGGATTTGCTCTGCAAAGTTGTCGATGCCTGCGTACAACTTCACGGCGGCTATGGATATATGCTTGATTACCCGATTGCCCGGGCATGGATCGACATGCGCGCCAACCGGATTTATGGCGGCACCAATGAAATTATGAAAGAAATCATTGCACGCATGCTCTGAGTTCAGAATAGTTTTTTGAGCCAGGCACCAAAACGGGTGTGACCGGACGACGTCTGTTCATGAGAGTCATGTTTATGATGATGGCGAACCGATCGCACCTCCTTTTTCTTCGCGATCGAGTGCTCGAATACCCACTGCTGCTGTTTTTGCATCAGTTCGGCACGCATGGCTGCAATCCGTGGATCAAAGCGATCAACCTCGGCCATATGGCCAATATCCCGCTCGGCCAGCGTCCATTGCCCAGCCGATTCATCGACCCGAGCCCGATTGGCAAAATCGGCTATGATCGCTCTTAACCCGGCTCGAGCTACGGCATTGGACGCATCACGATCCAGAACACGTCGATAATAATATACGGCATTATCACCCTCAGGCTGGAGCAAGTGTCCTTGTGCCCTGAGCTGAACAGCCCGATCCAGCCAGTCCGTTGTCTGCCAATAGCGATATGCCCACGCAGCAACCAGGCTGAGCAGCCCTCCTAAGAGCAGGACCAGCATGGGAACATATTGGCTTTTATTCGTTTTCGTTTTTGGCTGCAAAACAGTGGGCGACGAAGGAACACCTACCAATGTTGGCTCATCTTCGTCTCCAACCTGAAACGATCGCCCCAAAACCTCCAAAACCGAGGTCATGTCCGCAAAACGGTCTTCGGGCTGTTTGGCCAAGAGACGATCCAGCAAGGGCTGCCAATGAGCCAACCGGGGAGGCAACTGAGGTGCCGGCATCTGTAAATGATTGATCAGCGTAGCCGTGTATTGATCAGCTCGATACGGATTATGCCCAAGCAGAAGTTCAGCCAGAACCACCCCCATACTGTACTGATCACTACGCACATCAAGTTTTGCTGCTGAGACCTGTTCAGGGCTGGCGTATGCAGGACTACCGACAATCGTTCCGGTCTGGGTCAAATCAAGATCAACCTCATGATGCTTGGCAATCCCGAAATCACTGAGAACCAGCGAACCATCCTGTCGAAACAGAATATTTCCCGGTTTAACATCACGATGGACAACGCCTTGTCGATGAATAGCCTCCAACGCCGAAGCCAACTGTCGCATCCATGCAAGCAGTTCATGATCACTCCAGTTCCGGCTGGCCATACGTGATCGCAAATCGCCACCTTCCAGCCGTTCCATCGTCAAATAAGGGCGCCCATCCGCAAGCGTACCAACATCGTATATGGTCACGACATGGCGGTGATTCATGGCCGCCAAAAGTCGTGCTTCCAACAAAAACCGTTCTATTAGACCAGGATCACCTGCTTTAACAACCTTGACGGCGACCGGACGACACAGTGCCTGCTGCTCGGCAGCGTAAACCCACGCTGTGCCTCCCTCAGCAAGAAGATATTCGATTCTGCACCCCGGTATTTCCGGTTCCACGTACATAGTCCCAATACCCAGCCCAACATCCATAGACTTGCTAACTTAGCACTTAATAGCCAAAATGACTACGCAACCATACCAAGCACATTGAACCCCATTGAGGAATCAGGCCTATGCGCATAGCCCAGTCTGGCATTGTTGCACCCTTGCCCCGCCACGGCCGTGTCATGTTGTATGATCTGGACCAGGTTGATGCTGTCAAGCAGGCACTTATGCATATGAAAAGCCGTATTGATGGTCTTTCCGTCGTCATGGGTCTCGGTGCACCGCTCCTGCAACATCTTGGCGTCGTCATTTCAGGAATGAGCCCTTTACCCGTTTTCGATGCCGCCGTATCCATGCCTTCCGTGCCGCGAGCACTGTGGTTGTGGCTGCGCGGTGATGATCTTGGTGACCTTTTCCATCTCAGCCGGATATTAACCCATCAACTCCAGCCTGCCTTTAAACTTATGGCTACACGCGACCTTTTTCTCTTCCATCAAGGGCGTGATCTGAGTGGATTTCACGATGGCACAGAAAATCCCCAGGGAGATCAGATCAGTGATACTGCCTTCATTCACGATGATCTACCTGGGATTCGTGGCTCAAGTTGTGTCCTGGTCCAGACTTGGGCACATCGTTGGGATGTACTTGATACCATGGGGGACTCCTGCAAGGAAGCCATTATTGGCCGGACCCTGAAAGAGGATATTGAACTGGATGATGCTTCTGCATCCGCACACGTACGCCGAACCGCTCAGGAAGACTTTCAGCCTGCCGCGTTCATGTGGCGTCGTTCCATGCCCTGGGTTGAAGCCATGCAAGGCGGTTTGCTTTTTCAGGCCTTCGCAGCACAAACGCGCCCCTTGGTGGCTCAACTGCGCCGGATGAGTGGCTGTGATGATGGTCTGGTCGATCATCTTTTTCGCTTAAGCAGACCTATAGACGGTGCTTTTTTCTGGTGCCCCCCCATGCATCAGGGACACCTGGATCTGCGCGCACTGCATCTGGGTTAATGTTATCATTGATGACTCGATCATCCTTATGTGCTGCCGTCAAGGAGTCGCATTCATGAATCTTTCTGCATGCTTTCAACCTTCCCTGAACGGGAAACCCAGAATACCCAGGGCAGTGGCATGAGCGACTGGCAAAGCCTATACAACTGGCTCAATCTGCATGCCAGTGCAGTGCCCCTGTTTATTTTTGCCGTTGCCACCCTTGATGCCCTGGCCGTTGCCGGCATCATCGTTCCGGGCATTGCCCTGATGTTTGGCCTGACCCTGATTGCTGGCCGGGATGACCTCAGCTTTTCCCTGGTTATGGCTTTTGGTATGGCTGGCGCAATGTTTGGCGATGGCATCAGTTTCTGGCTTGGCAAGCACTTTCAGAAACGCATGGAACTGATGTGGCCTTTTCGCAACCATCCCCAGTGGCTCGAACAAGGCGAGGCGTTTTTCGAACGTCACGGTGGCAAAAGCATCATCATCGGACGATTTATTGGACCGTTACGCACCTTTGTGCCGCTCTGTGCCGGCATATTGAACATGCCTGCCTGGCGATTCATCGGCATGAATTTTTTGTCGGCACTTGCCTGGGCCCCAATACACATCTTTCCAGGCTATCTCATTGGATCGGCCTTCGATGACCCTCTGATGCCCGGCAAGGATCAACTCTGGTTTCTGCTTGGCCTGATGATCTCCATCGCTATCGTCATCAAAACCATCCTTTTTTTGCATCGTCTCTTTCTACCTATCCTGAGTCGATGTGGCAACTGGATTCCCGATTACCATCTCTTGTTGCGACGTACTCCCGGGTACGACCAACTCGGTCCTTTGCCTCTGGCATTTCTGGCTTTGCTGCTTTTTTATATGATTGGCCTGCATATTGGCAGTCCATCGTTAACCTATCTTGATCAGCGCGTCCTTTATAGCCTCGATAGCTTGAAACAACCATTCCTCGATTATCTTTTTGTAGCCTTGTCAGTCCTCTCATACCACAAGCCGATGCTGACGTTTACCGGCTTGCTGATTTTTTACTGGATCGGACGCGGTGCTTATGGCACAGCACTGATGGGAGCCATCAATGGGTTACTCGCATTGTGGATCCTTCCATGGATCATTCAGCAATTTGGTCCCTTTTGTGCCTGCACTGCCTTTGACTATCCCAGTCCACAATCATTGACCACCGTCATGATCTGGGGCTTTATCGGCATCGTGATGGCCAGGGCACTTGGACCGTCCCAACATGCCCGCCCGTTGGCCTTTGTCACGACTCTGATCATGCTGACTCTCTGTTCTTCCCTCTACCTGCACCATCATCCTTTCTCTGCAGCTTTGGGTGGCCTATTGCTTGGTATCGGGCTGTTGGCCATTTTGCGTTATTTCTACTATCGGTTCTGCAGCCAGACCCTGACAGCCCGGGAAATGAGTATCGTTGTACTGGCAGCGCTCAGCCTGATTACGGTAGCCCTGGTTCTTCCCGAGATGAATGAAGCGGTTCAACATTATGCTCCGTTACAACCATCTTTGGCTGAACACCGCGCCATACAGAGCCAGCGGCGGGCACGGCATCATCATGTCCACAATGGTGCCTCCAGGAATGCAGCGTTGCCCGCAGAACACCGGCATCAGCCTGTTGTTGAAAAATCTGGGCATGATGTACCGCCTGTCTCCCTGCCTGCTGACAGCCATCCCCCTGAATCATCAACCATGTCAACCAGTCATTCCAGCCCTGCCATTGCTTCGCAAAGCGAACCACTTGCAGGCGATACCAATAACCTGCCTCCCTCTTCCTCCCAGCCTCTCTCAGCGCATTAGCCAGAAGATCCGGCAACCGAGGATCATCGGGATGTGCTGCCATCAGCTGCTCATAAACGGCTGCTGCCTGTTCAGGACGAACACGCTCCAGCGCCAGCGCTGCATCCAATGCATCATCAAGTGCCAAGTCATGGGGCAGGTGTTTGGGATGAAACACCGAGATAGCCCAGTAACCGGAGCGATGCCAAACATGCCCCAGCACCCGGTCTGACCAGTACTCCGGATCATGACCTCGCCCCACCTGAACCTGCCACTGCTGATGCAATGGATCAACCCCGGTAACAACAACATAATGCCAACGAGGCACCCAAGGCAGCGACAGATTCACCAAGAGAATGGGTGTAGCTCCCTGACGCAATGCCTGAACAAGACCCTGCTGTTGATGCTCCACGGGCAAAACAAGCATACCACGTCGACGTGCAGTGGCTGTCATTTCAATCCCCAGAGTACCTGATCGAGCTGGCATATACATGGAGTTACGCAAATCATCTGCTGACACCGGACTCCCAAGAACCCGCAAAACACCTGCAAGCGCTGCAGGACCACACTGATCACCATGATCGTGGATGGTAACAAAGGGATGCTGAATGGAACGGATTGCTCCATAAAACGGAGAAACCCTGACCGGTTGCAAAGTACAACCGGCCAGAGCCATACAAAGGGCGACAAGCCCCCAAAGACGCATCAGCGACGAATCGAGCGGGTAAACGGAAACACCTTGGTAAAGCCCAGAATATCAGTGATCAACAACAAAACAAACAGGAACACCAGCGTGCCAAGAATATCCATGCCTCCAGCTGGTTGCTGATCGGCATGTTCATAAAGCTGATGAACTTCGGCATCACTTAAGCCTTGCACTCGTGTCGTCGCATCAACGGGGTCAACACCCCACTCCTGCAACTGCTGGCGAACGTCAGCACGCTGCATATAGGTTTCAACCACAGCCAACTCATGTGCTCGTTGGGTCGAGCCCGATTCAGGATGGATCAACTGCTGACTGGCAACAAAATCTGCCCGGGCAGGAAGCCAAACGACCATCAATGCCCAAACCAACATCGAAACCAAAAATCGCCTATACCGATTATGCATTGTTTCTTCTCCCTTTTAATTATAGCCTTGCCGATTCAAATAAAATTCTAATAGAAAATAAGGCGTTCACGCCAGTTAAGTTTCTTTTTAAGACACAGGAATGTGCGTCACTTCACATTGATGGCATTTATCTAGCTCACTGGAGTAACTCGAGTTTTTAATCAAACATGTATTCAATGCACCACACGCATCCATAGGCTTAAACTTATATTGGCTTAAACCTCCTCTCAGCCCTTAAAAATACCAAGCATCAGGAAGATCGTGTACGCCTAGAAACCCTCATAACTCAGTAGAGTCATACTGTCCATGATCTAAACGACATCAAAGTGTCACATTGATTAAGTACGATCTTAAGAATTTTGTGCAAACACGAGAGGACAAGACGAAAATGTTTAGATTGAAATCACAGGCACTGGCAGCCAGTGTATTGGCCTGCTCTTTAGTCGCTTGTAACACAAACAATCCCAGCGTCGCCAACACGAGCGCCTTGCAATCGGCCAAATCTTCTGCTCAGGGAATCACATGGAATGCAGACAATACGCCGACGACGACACCGATCAAACACCTCGTTATCATTTATAATGAAAACGTTTCCTTTGATCATTATTTTGGCACTTATCCAAACGCAACCAATCCTGTAGGTGAACCAGCATTCTCGGCTCTTACTGGAACCCCATCTGTAAATGGTCTGACACCATCTTTGCTCAACAATAACCCCAATTTCTCTAACTCCCAGAATGGCACAGCTGCGGCCAACCCTTTCCGCCTTGATCGCACTCAGGCTGCCACTGCCGATCAGGATCATGCTTATACAGCCGAGCAACTCGCTTTTGACAACGGACTGATGGATCTCTTTCCAAAATATACCGGTTTTGGAACATCAGGTGGTTCGGGATCATTCGGCAGTAACGGACAAGTCATGGGATATTTCGATGGCAATACAGTGACCGCCATGTGGAATTATGCGCAACACTACGCCATGAGCGACAATTCCTATGCAGATACCTACGGACCATCCACACCGGGTGCTCTCGAAGCTGTCTCAGGACAGACCAATGGTGTTCAACTCGTTCAATCAAACACCCCCCCCTTTAATGCTGCGCCATCGACGAGCAACCCTTACTGGGCTTATTCCTCGTATTACATCAAAGATGGTCAAGGTGGCTATACCCTCGTGAATGATGTTGATCCTGCTTATGACATCTGCTCCAGCACATCGAATACTGTTATGATGTCCGGTAAAAACATTGGAGATTTACTCAATGCTGCCAATATTACTTGGGGCGGATTCATGGCTGGTTTTGATTTAACAGTAACCAATAACAATGGCACAACCGGCTGCAAGCGTTCAACGTTTTCGAGCGTTGTAAACAAAAATGTGACCGACTATATTCAGCACCACAACTGGTTTCAGTATTTCAAGTCAACCGCCAATCCACAGCATCTGCGCCCAAGCTCCACATCCACAGTGGGCTACACCTATGAATCAGACGGGAAAACTCCTGATCCTGCTAATCATGAATATGATTATCATGATTTTGTCGACGCCGTGTCAGCGGGTAATTATCCAGCCGTCTCCTATATCAAAGCACCTGCTTTCCAGGACGGTCATGCTGGTTACTCAGATCCCCTAGATGAACAAGCGTTTGCTACCAGTGTCATCAATTTTCTAATGAAGCAACCTGACTGGAAAAATACAGCCGTGATCATTGCCTGGGATGACTCCGATGGCTGGTATGACCATGCCTATATTGCCCCAACCAATGCATCGCACGACCCCATCGCCGACCAGCTCAATGGTGCGGGATTATGCGGATCGGGAACTACAATGAATGGGGTTGCTGGGCTTCCCGTTAATGGCCGCTGCGGTCCTGGTGCACGCCTTCCATTCTTGGTTATTTCCCCTTGGGCAAAAAGCAATTATGTCAGTCATATCCAGATTTCACAGGCATCAATTGTGCGCTTCATCGAAGATAACTGGCTAAATGGTCAGCGTTTAGGAGATGGCGCCTTTGATGCGACAACTGGCTCCATTATGGACATGTTTAACTTCAACGGCACTCCAAACAATACATCGTACCTTCTTGACACAGCAACTGGGGAACCCATCACGAACTAATCTGGAACAATTTATATCCAGTCTACTGAAAGGGTAAGATTTTATAAATCTTACCCTTTTCTTTCTCTACATGTGCGAAGTGTGTCGTAGATCTCGTGCAATAATTTTCTTGTTCACTCAAATTTCAGAGTTCATTTTTAAAAAGGATCGTGCCCTGTTTCTCAATGATTGCCATCAGCTTTTTGGCGATGTGAAACGGGAACTTGCGTCCGTTCAGATTTTCCCGATTCAATAGGTCGTAACGTGCATCGTTGTGGACCGAAGACAAAGTCAGAAGAAAAGCTCAGCAATAAATAGCGATCAAACATGGCAATGGAATCGACTTTAAGCCAGACCCGTAGCAGTAAGCGATAAAAGCTATCGATGACTAAAGTCCATGAACGCTTTTTAAATCCCAGCCGAATGCAACGAAACAGATTATCCATGTGAACCGGATGATACTACAGAAACTCTTAGGTCAAATCTGGTAATACTGTGGCCTGTGTGGCAAGATTCATGATGTAGCCCAGAGGTGGTTGGTTTTAATCCCGACAACCAAAACCAACCACCTCCATGATTATTTTTTACAATTAAATCAATTAATTACATTTTATTTTTCTAGAAAACGAACTCCGAAACTTGAGTTATGAATCAAGAAGATTTATCAACACACACACCGATGATGCAGCAGTATCTGCGGATCAAGCGTGAACATCCCGATGCATTGCTATTCTACCGCATGGGGGATTTTTACGAGCTGTTTTTCAAAGACGCAGAACGTGCTGCACAACTGCTTCAGATCACCCTGACAGCCCGTGGTAAAAGTGCTGGACAAAGCATTCCCATGGCTGGCGTTCCTTTTCATGCTGCCGAAAACTACCTGGCCCGACTGCTCAAAGCTGGCGAATCCGTGGTCATCTGTGAACAAATTGGTGACCCAGCAACCAGCAAAGGCCCCGTGGAACGTAAAGTTGTTCGTATACTGACCCCTGGCACGGTCACTGATGACTTCCTGCTTAGTGCCGAAAAGGACCGTTATCTAGCGGCGATTGACCTTGAAACCCAAGGATCGAAAAAACAGTGCCCTATAGGTCTTGCTTGGCTGGACATCAGCAGTGGTCAGTTATGGACCACCGAATGCATGGATTTATCCAGTCTGCTCTCCGAGCTGAACCGACTGCAACCCGCGGAAGTGCTTTTCAATGAATCGTGCCTACCCAACGAAGAATTAACCCAGATTGGACACTGGCAGCGTCGTCCCAGCTGGGAATTTGATACACAAAGCGCCAGTGATGAACTGAGGCGAACCTTCTCGGTAGAACGCCTGGAAAGTTTTGGTTCTTATAATGCACCAAGTGCCCATCGTGCTGTGGGTGCTCTGCTGCACTACGTACGGGAAACCCAACGCGCTGCACTGGTTCATGTCCGCCCGCCTCAAATGCATCGCATGGATCAATGTGTTCTGCTTGATCCGGCGAGTCGTCGAAATCTTGAGCTCACCCAGACGCTTGATGGCCGTGACGAGCCAACTCTTGCCTGGGTCCTTGATCATACCGTAACCAGTATGGGGGCTCGCCTTTTGCGCCGCTGGCTGCACCAGCCACTACGCGATCTGATCTATCTGAAAGAACGACAACATGCCGTGCAGGCCCTGCAAATGCAGAACCTTGGCATTCATGTGCAAACATTGATGCGTGATGCCGGTGATATCGAACGTATGCTTGGACGTATTGCACTCGGTAGCGCAACACCGCGCGATCTGGAGCGTCTGCGTCTTACCTTGCTTCTACTGCCTGAACTGAATACTGAGACTCAAAAGCTGGACAGCCCCCAGCTGTCGTTGATAAGCCAACGGTTGCATCCTCTGCCTCATATTACCGATCTTCTTGGCCAGGCACTGGTGCGAACGCCACCTCAAACCTTACGGGAAGGAGGCGTGATTGCTCAAGGCTATGATGCCGAACTCGATGAACTGCGCTCGATGGCGACCGACGCTGGCGACTACCTGCTCCAACTTGAAACCCAGGAACGAGAACGTT
>JAJZUM010000070.1 GCA_021848605.1 Pseudomonadota bacterium
GCCTGATCTTTGGCCACAAGAGCTTCGCGGTTTTATGCCCGCTCGCCCTGATCGGCACCGCCTTGTATCCGGTTCTTGTCCATCGGCTCGCGGTTTCGCTCCACGCTTCCTCCCCACGGTCGGTCGCCCTTCCGCAGTTGCGCTTCGCTTCATTCGCTGTGGCCAGCTCACGGGAGGACTTCCACCTCCAAGATTGCGCCCGTGCCGGGCGCACACAAAAAAGCCGCATAAGCGGCTTAAAGAACATCACATTGAAAAAACTTTGTCTTATTCAGGCACTTTGGCAATGACCTTGACGCCTTTGCGCACCGCAGAACTGTGCACGTAGCCGATCATGTTCGGATTGTTCGCCACCAGATTAGCCACATCGGCATCACCACCAACTGCCTTGGGTGGTTGACCCTGACCGGTAAAAATTAGCTTGGACCAATAAGCATTCATCTGGGCAGGATTCTTGTTGGCCAACTTGCTGTAGAAATCCTTGCGTACCGCTGAGCCATCCGACTGGTCCACCGGAATCAAAGTGCCTCCGCCTGACAACGCATTAGCCTTGGACAAGAATACCTTGGCGATCGCATCATTGTCGGCAGAAGATACGGGATAACCACTATTAACAATCACCGCCAAGTCTGGCCAAGCAGGCAAGGAAACCAAAAACCCCAACGCCAACATGAACACGGTTTGTATGGAACGTAACGTACTCATCGAGTTTTCTCCCTAGAACGCTGCGTTCACAACAAAAGTATAGACATTGACCTTGCCACCAACCGGCGCATCACTGAACATGCCCCAGCCACTGGTGTTCAACCCACCACCTAAACCACCAAAACCAGAACCAAAGCCTTGCAGGCGCGACCATTCAACCTTAGCAGAGACACGAGGCGTAATGTCATAGCGCAGGCTGGTGGTATAGGTTGTCTCTTCCATACCATCATTGGCGATACCTTCCTGAGCATAATAAGAACTGTTAATGGCCGTAGTTAACTGACTTGCGGTAGGATTAGAGCCAGCCAAAGCAGCAATTTTGGACAGATTATTGGGATCGGCAATTGCACTTATGGCTTGACTGCGCCGACTATTGCCGGCCGTATTGGTTCGTGATTTGGAAATTGTGAACGATGGCAGGAACGCTCCTAAGTGATAACCAACCAGAACGTATCCTCGAAACTGATCCTGAAGGATACCCTGCGAATAAAACTGGTCGCCTATTTCTGACATCACCAACAATGAACCATTATCGTACGTCAAACCCACATCTTCATAACCGGCAGTTTCATCGGTAATACCCGGTTGGCCTACCGCCAGCAACAAGCGATTTAGATTGTAATACTTCTGACCTGGCGACTGATCATCCTGGACATTAAGATGCAATTGCTCCACATTATAGGATGCAAACAAGGTGAGATTGCCCCAGTAGGCATCAAACTTGATACCTCGCAAATTTTTAGCACTCAGGCCCACCGGAAAGTAAGGCGTATCATTCGCATTATTGGAAAGCGAACCAAAAAGAGCCGTTATACCACCACTCCAGTCACCTTTCTGCCATTTCCACTGACTACTAATCCCGTTGTACGAGTCTTCCTGTACGCTATAGAGATCAAGCGGTGGACGTGCCCAAGGATAGGCCAAGCCAACATCCAGAACTTCGGAAAGCATATAGAACGGAATACGCTGCCGGCCAACCCGAACACTAAGATCTTCGTTGACATTGTACGTACCATAGGTCCAGACATCCTGTACCCTGTAGTTCTCAGCACCATAAGCTACCAGTTGTGCGGTCAGTGAGCTTTTGGGGTCAATGGTATAGTTTGCCTGCAATCCCAAGAGACTTGGAATTGTCCAGGAAGGCTGACTGGTGATGTGATCATAATAGGGTGTAAACTCCATGCCGCTCGGATTCACCGAAGTACGGCTAACAACGGAGCAACCTGGATTCACGTTCATTAATCCACCCACAACCGTACTTCCCACCTGAATACTGCGATTTTCAGGACAAGGCGGCGGAGACTTGCCATCCATGGTTGTAACACCAGCGGTCAAAAAACCATTGATTTTGAGATTATCATCAGCCCGAACCGCACTTGCCATCATCACCAGCGCTGATGCACCAAGCCCCAAAAGCATCCATCCGAGTCGTCGAGAAGTGTACTTCACTTGTTCCATTACCTTTCGTTCTCCTTTATAAAGCAACGCCAGGCACGCTTTCATCGTTCAGCATGGCCCGGCGCTCACTACACCCACTGAGTTCAGTGATTACTCAGGTACTTTGGCAATGACCTTGACGCCCTTGTGCACCGCAGAACTGTGCACATAGCCGATCATGTTCGGATTGTTGGCCACCAGATTAACCACATCGGCATCACCACCAACTGCCTTGGGTGGTTGGCCCTGACCGGTAAAAATCAGCTTGGACCAATAAGCATTCATCTGGGCAGGATTCTTGTTGGCCAACTTGCTGTAGAAATCCTTGCGTACCGCTGAGCCATCCGACTGGTCCACCGGAATCAGAGTGCCCCCACCCGACAAAGCATTGGCTTTGGACAAGAACACCTTAGCAATCGCATCATTGTCGGCAGAAGATACGGGATAGCCACTATTGACAATAACAGCCAGATCAGCACTTGCCCAACCACTCAGGCAGAAACCCACCACCAGGAGAGCATATTTATTACGAAGCACTTTCATTTTGTAAGCCCTCCTTAAAACATGGCATTGACGACAAAACTATAGATACTGGCATGCCCACCCAGCGGTGCATCGCTGAATTGCCCCCAGCCCCCTCCGCCAAAGCCTCCATAGTTCGAGCCAAGCCCGGTCACGTAGGAATACTCAAGTTTGGTTGACATTTTTGGTGTCATATCCCAGCGCAGACCCAAGGTGTACATACGCTCTTGCATACCTTGATTCGCCAGCGCCTGCTCAGCTCCATTAAGAGCGTTGATGCCATTACCAATACAAGTCGACTGAGACAGGCCACCCGCCTGACAGGCACTCAATTGCTGGTTCTTGAAGGCCATCATCTGAGCTGAGTTCAGATTACCATTAATCTGGTTGATTGCCGTTTGACGGTTCGAGTTGCCTTGAGAATTGGTGCGTGTCATAGAATACGTAAAATTGGGCAGGAAATTACCGATGTGGTAACCAATCAGAATGTAACCATCCATCGGGTCCTGCAAAATACTGCCATTGCTGTAGCGTAAATCCGAGATTTCCGACATCACCAGCAGGGAACCATTATCGTAAATCGTACCCAGGTTATAGTAAGAAGCGAGCTGATCTGCGATCCCCCCGTTTCCAGCGGCAGTCAACAACTGATTCAGGTTATTAAACATCTGACCCGGCGTTTTATCATCCTGGAGATTCAGGTTAACATTGCCAATGTTTGCGCCACCGTGGAAAGTCCAGTTACCCTCATAAATATTGAACGTCATCCCCCGGATGTTTTTAATAATAAATCCCAATGGTATATAGGGGGAATTTGAAGAACTCGGTGCTTGTCCAGTGATAAAATTCAGATCACCGCTCCAGTCACCCAGCATCCAGGTATATTTGGCGCTGATCCCATCATAGCTATTGACCGGGTTGGTGTACATCTCAACAGGTGGGCGCACCCACGGATAGGACATCCCCACATCCAGCTGCTCGGAGAGCATATAGAACGGTACACGTTGACGTCCAACACGAAATTGCCAGCTGTTGGTTGGTTTCCAGGTCGCGTAGGCCCAGGTATCCACTACCTGATAATCCTGAACTCCATACGATACAAACTGTGCCGTCATGGAGCTATGGTCATCAATCTTATAATCGGTTTGCAGACCGAGAATCGTATCGTTGTTCCAGTCTCCACCATTTTGTATATGATCATAATACGGACCATATTGCATGGGTTTGGTGGCAGAAGTGACGGTTGTGCAATTGGCAGCAGGTACCATGGCACCACTGTAGCCAGTGGCTGGGCAGGGTGGCAGGGATTTTACATCGCTACCGGTCACCCCGGCAGTCAGAAATCCATTGATCCTCAGGTTGTCATCCGCTTGGGCAGAAAGCGATGCGGCCAAAGCGAAGGCAGCCATGCATCCTCTTACGATGGCTTTTTTACGCAGATACATCCCAGGTCTCCTCGTTCATTTTTAAATCTGGGTAACAGAAGTGTAGGATGTTTTCAAAAATTTCCATCACAAGACTGCAATAATTTGCAGACAATTTGAAACACGTTGACTCAAGAGGTGAAGAACTGGCAATAAAACCATTTTTTGCTAGCATTCAGGAATGTTTGTTCCCGATCGATCTATTGAGCCTGACATTGAATCCCGTTTGGAACTGGTCTTCACACCCGGATGACACCCCTGAAACACTTGCCCTGAAATGGAAAGTGCTTGGACAAAACATTGCCATTACATCTGCTTCAAGTTGGGTTTGGCACTGCGGTCAGGGACCGACCGTACTTTGTCTTCATGGCGTGCCCTGCTCCAGCTTTGGATACCGACGTTTGCTTCCCGCCCTGGCAGCAGCAGGCCTACACGCTGTAGCCCTTGATTTTCCCGGCATGGGATGGGCTGACCGTTTACAGGAGTATTTTGACTACAGCTGGAGTGGACTAGCTAGCTGGCTGCTGCATGCGCTGGATGCTCTCAATCTTTACAATCTTCATCTTCTGGCACATGACACCTCAGGACCCATTGTCTTTGAACTGTTGCGCCTATGCCCAGAGCGGATTGCATCGGTCAGTTTCATGAGTTGCATGTTTGCCACGGCCAGCTATCGCAGGCCGTGGTTTATGCAACCGCTGGCTTGGAAAAATATCGGTCCTTTGTACCTTGGACACTTTAAACCCTCCTGGTTCAGTCGACTCTACCGTCGGGCGGCGATTTTCGCACCCATGCCTGACAATGAAATTCTGACCCACTGGCATCTGATGACACATCAGGATCAAGGCAAAGCATTTCTAGCCATTATGCGTGGTTTTGAATACGCCAAAGTCTTTGAACAGCGTGCCCGCACCACCTTGCAGGGCAGTCCTATCCCCATGCAGATTCTTTGGGGACATCACGACAAAGCGCTGCCACCGAACCGCTTCATCCATGATGCGATTCGGATGCTCAACCGTAACGATGTTCATTATTTTGAAGCTGGTCATTCGGTGCAGGAAGACAGCCCTGAAGCTCTAGCCAACCAGATGAAATCCTTTATATTGCGTTCATCCACATCATGAACCTGGAAGCAAAAACAACAGTCTCATGATCAACCTGTTCAGATCGCATCATCCTTAAACGGCAGGAGTATGGATGGTTCCTTCTGCGCAATGCGCACGGCATCTTCGTTTCGGAGCAAATAAAGCTGGTTTTCCAGAAAAATCCAGCGCAAAACCCCGCGACAAACATCTTCATATTGTCGTTCGTCAAACCATATTTTCCGAATGCGTCCCTGAACGGCAATATAATAAGGCTCATCGCCCGATCGACGTGGCACAGCAGCCGACTCCACCTGATGGCGCAACCCTCGCATGAACTCCTGTTCCTGACGCATTCGGAGCTGCTCTTCCTGCACGGATTTCTGGCGCTCAATGGCCTCCTGGCGTTCCCGCTGCAGTCGTTCCTGTCGTTCTTGCGCCTCTTGAAGGGTCTTGCCCTGACGCCGGGCATGCTCAGCTTTTTTTACCGCTTTGGCATCTGCCAAACCCAGCTTCTGCAACTGACTGCCCAGTGACATTTTGATCTCCTGTAGTACACAGCCAAAAGTACACATCTAACAAAGTACACATCTAAAGAGTACACACCTAAAACCAGCTCCACCAATGTGGAGTTTCCAGCTCTTTAAGGCAAGACTGATACTGAATCTGGTATCGTTCCGCCAAATCCGCCACGCCATGGGCTGTGCGCAGCAGCCATGCCTTAGCTTGCCAGCTTCGACGCAGATACCCGCCCTGCCCTTCGTGATAGGCCAAATAGAGATGATAGGCATCATTAGGCTGAATATGATCACGAAGCACACTGCCATGATCGTACCAACCCACAAAATCTATAGCATCGGCAAAATCATCGCGTTCCGCCAACGGATGTCCCGTGGAATGGCGATAGTCTTTCCATGCCTGATTACGGGCCTGAGCATAACCAAAGGCATCTGATGGCCTGGGTCCCGGTATAAAGCCAAGAAAATAAGTACGCCTCGGCCGAATGCGCGAATGAAAGCCGGATTCATGATCAACCGTAGCCATCAAGACTGGAACAGGGATATCCCAACGATCACTGGCTTGACGAGCCGCATGAAACCACTCCGGGCGTTCACGAAAAATCGTGCATAAATTATCTCGATGCGTGGGGGGTGGCAAGGATGCACAGCCAGCCAGCAACAGCAGCATCAAGCCGATTAGCAGTTTCAAGGTTGCAGACCCTTTTCAGCCAAAAAAGCCAGAAATTGCGCCTCGTCCCAGATCGGAATTCCCAAGCGCTCTGCCTCAGTTCTTTTACTTCCCGGATCATGCCCGGCAATCACCGCGAAGGTCTTTGCCGAAACACTGGAAGAGACTTTAGCACCAAGACGCAACAAAAGATCACGGGCCTGTTGCCGGCTCATATGCTCAAGTGTACCGGTCAGCACCACACTTCCTCCCGTCCACCCCACAGCATCCTGAACGGGTGTCCAGTGAATACCACAACGAAGCAGATCTTCAATAATTTCCCTGTTATGATCTTCAGCAAAAAAGCCTGCCACATATTCAGCTGTGACGGGACCAATATCGGGGACACGCAAGAGGTCATCAAGGCTTGCATGCATCAATGCCGACAAATCGCGAAAATGTGTCGCTAAAGCTTGAGCCGTACTTTCGCCAACCGTCCGTATCCCAAGCGCCAGCAAGAGTCGCGGCAAAGTAGTTGCCTTACTCTGTGCAATAGATAAAAGCAGTTGAGAGGCTAGTTTGTCCCCCATCCGTTCAAGTTGCCGCAAGCCGTCACGATTTAAACGATAAAGGTCAGCTGGCTGGTGCACGAGCCCTTTTTCAAACAACTGCTGAATCAGCTTTTCTCCAAGACCATCAATGGCCATCGCCTTGCGACTCACAAAATGCAGCAGGGCTTCCATGCGCTGCGCCGGACAGAACAACCCGCCGCTGCAGCGGGCAACCGCCTCTCCTTCGGGACGCTGGACATGAGCGCCACAGACCGGACAGGTTAGCGGAAGAACAACTGCAGGAACTTCCCCTGTCCTTTGCTCAACCAGAACCCGGTCAATCTTGGGGATCACATCCCCAGCTCGATACAAAACAACCTGGTCTCCCGGTCGAACATCCAGTCGCTGCATTTCAGCAAGATTGTGCAAGGTGGCATGCCGTACCGTAACACCGCCAACCTGAACGGGTTCAAGATGCGCCACCGGTGTGAGGGCACCCGTTCGCCCAACCTGCCAGTCAATACCGATCAACCGGGTTTGTACTTCCTGAGCCGGAAATTTCCAGGCAATGGCCCAACGTGGCGCCCTGGCAACATAGCCAAGAATATCCTGACCAATCCGGTCATCCAACTTTACAACCATACCATCAATTTCGTAGGGGAGTTGCGCTCGTGCCTTCGCCAAAGCAGCAAAATGCTGCGCGACTTCATCGGCCCCCACTACTCTTTTGACCCATGATGCCCGCGCAAAACCCAAATCAGCCAACCACTCCAAGGTCTGCTCATGTGTACGTGGCAAAGACGTACTCGCTTCAGCAACAGCATAGGCAAAAAACTTCAAGCCCCGGCGTGCCGCAACTGTAGGATCAAGTTGCCGTACACTCCCGGCAGCCGCATTGCGCGGGTTGGCAAACTGTCGTTCTCCACGCAACCAAGCTTCCTCATTGATGCGCGCAAAAGCGGCAAGCGGCATCAAAATCTCTCCCCGGACTTCAATCCATTCGGGAAATACGCCACGCAGACGCAAAGGGATGTTGCGTACGGTACGCACCGTATGGGTCACATCTTCACCTTCTGTACCATCACCACGGGTCGCTGCACGAACCAGAACACCGTGCTCATAACGAAGACTCATTGCCAAGCCATCGAGCTTAGGCTCACAGACATAGGTCTGTTGGTTCTGTCCATTCTGCAAACGATCAGATAATTTTCTATCAAAATCGAACCATTGTGTTTCGCTAAAAATATTGTCCAGGGAAAGCATGGGCACCGAATGCCGTACGCTGAGCAATGCATCGACGGCTTTACCGCCAACTTTTTGAGTAGGCGACTCCTTGGTCACCAGATGTGGATGCTGTTGTTCGAGATCACGAAGCTGCTGAAACACACGATCATAATGAGCATCAGACACAAGAGGATCATCAAGGACATAGTAGGCATGGTCCCATACTTCGATTTGATCACGTAAGCTTTTGACTTGAATATAAACTTCGTCAAAATTCATGGATTTTCCACACGTGTCATAAGTTTTTGGCGTTCAAATTCCTGTACTTTCTGACGCAAATGTTCGGCAAGTTGTACAGACAGAGGCATGTGATGGGCATCAAGGACTTCACCACCAACATCCTGAGCCAAACGCCGCGCTGTATCTAGCATCAACTCATAGGATTGAATGGAACGAATGCCAGGGAGCTGCTGAAAAAAGGTCACGCCATAACACTCGCCGACATGCAACTGTTCAAGATCAAAATAGCCCGGTTCAACGGCATTGGCCATACTAAACAAAATCTCACCTCGACCACTTGGATGTTCATGACGATGAAAAATGCCACGGTCGCCCATCCTAAGCCCATAGCCCAAAACTGATCGCAAAAGCATTTCACCTGAAAATGCTTCGGTGACGGTGGGCAAAACATGCAGAATAATATAGTCCTCAATGGCGGATTCAGCCGATGTGAGGTCTTCCTGACGCAAAGTAGGATCATCTGGTTCCAACTGATCTGTATCCCGTATAGGCACCACGGTATCGGCAAACATATCCTGCTGCACAAAAAGATCCTGTTCTTCGACGGGCGTTTCGAGCGCACCTTCTTCAACTGTTTGTGCAACAGAACGGGGAATTTCTCGCACCGGCCCGACTAGTTCCGTTGCCAAAAGATCAGTATCCACCTCAGGTACAGGCTCAAGCCTGAGACGCAGGCGATGATGACGTTCCTGCCAAAAACGATACATGGCATCAAGACTGATTGCCAAAATCAGGATACCACCTATGGTCAAGAGAATCGTTTTGAGTTCCATAGCGTTTATACGGCCGCCATACGGGCCGCCTCCTCAAGATTAACCGAGACCAGTCGGGATACGCCCGGCTCGTGCATGGTCACGCCGATCAATTGTTCCGCCATTTCCATGGCAATTTTATTATGCGTAATAAAAATGAATTGTACTTGCTCTGCCATTTCCTCAACCAGCCGAGCAAAACGCCCAACATTGGCGTCATCCAGTGGCGCATCCACTTCGTCAAGCATACAGAAGGGTGCAGGATTCAGGGCAAAAATGGAAAAAACCAATGAAAGCGCCGTAAGGGCTTTTTCTCCACCGGATAATAGATGAATCGTGGAATTGCGTTTTCCTGGAGGACGCGCCATGATCGTTACACCAGCTTCGAGAAGATCCTCTCCATCAAGCTCAAGCCATGCCTCTCCTCCACCAAAGACTTTGGGAAAAAGTGCCTTGAATCCATCATTGACTTTTTCAAAAGTTTCCTTGAACAATGACCTGGTTTCACGATCAATCTTGCGAATGGCCTGTTCCAGAGTCTGCAGCGCCTCTTCAAGATCAGCATATTGATCATCCAAGTATATTTTACGCTCCTGCTGAGCCTTATATTCCTCGATCGCTGCAAGATTAATGGCACCCAGTCGGGCAATGCGCTTTTGCACGTTGTCAAGACGTTCGGCCCAAACAGTGTCCTCAGCATCATCGGCAAGCCGAGCAAGCACCTGTTCGAGCTGTACACCCTGCTCGCGAAGCTGCTCCAGTAAAACTTGTTGACGACTGACTGCATCCTGAATCCGAATGTCAATCGTAGCGAGTTCAGTACGCCGTTCATCTAGTTTCTGTTGCAGGACGTGTCGAGCCTGAGTGGTTTGGCGCAGACTAGCCTCGAGTACATGCATGGCATCAGAGCGTTCCTGCATGGTTTGTTCGGCGGCCTGACGCAACTGAAGCACCTGCTGCACGTCGACCGCACCCGGCACGATCAGCTGCCGATGTTCCTCCAGACTTTGCTGGATCTGATCAAGGCGCTGCCGGCTCGCCAACAAACGTGTATTGGTTCGTTCCCGTGTCACCTGAATGCCTTGCAGACGTGTCGACCATTGACGCTCTTCCAGTTGCATGTTCTGCAGCACCATATGCTGTGCAGACAATTGTGCCCGTATTTGGTCACGCGCCAAGGAACAGGCATCGCGCTCGGCAAGGGCTTTTTCTACCTCAGTACCATAATCATTTAGCGACTCAAGTGCCATGGCCAATGCTTCCCGGGTTTGCCGGTATTCATCTTCATCATGTTGCCGATGCTGACCTACTTCCGCCATTTCCTGATCAAGACGCTGGCGACGGGCCAAAATTTGCTCCCGCCTTGCCTGACGGGCACTGTGATCTGCCATGAGCAGTGCCCTTTGCCGGCTCAATTCATTCTGCTGATGACGATGATCCTCAAGACCTTGTTCCTTTTCAAGGACAGCCTCCCGGGCGATACGCACGCGCTCTTCTTGATCCGCCATAAGCATGCGCAACTGCTCAATCTCTACCACCTTGGCATCCAGCCGGCGTTGTCGTTCGAGAACACCCTGCCCGGGTTGTTGTCGGTCCGGCCATTGCTGCCAGTTTGGCCCAACCATGACACCATCCGCGGTGACCCAAAATGCCCCGGGCACCAACTCACTCCGGCGCGCCATGGCCTCTTCAAGACTGGATGCACAACGTGCCCCTGCCAGCCAGGGATGAACGGACTTAGGATGTACCTTGTGCACCAGCGCATCCTCTTCCCACTCCTGCTGCTTGATCCATTCGGTCAAGACAACCCAACCCTGGGTCTTGGCCTGATCCAGAGGTATTTGATCCCAACGATCCGGTTCGAGCCATCGTGCCTGAAGGCGACGGCCCAACACGGCTTCAACTGAACGCACCCAAGGATCGTCAACGTGTAGTTGTGCAGCCACAGCAGGCATGGATTCGGTCAACGCAGCCGTCTGCAGGTGGCTTATTGCTAAGGCATCGCGCTGCAGAGTTTCAAGGGAAGCCCGTTCTCCCTCAAGTTGACGCAATCCTGTTCTAAGTTCATCAAGCGCTTTTTGTCCAACCGAGAGCTCCTGGCGTGCCTCAACAATGTGCTGCTGTATGAGGCGCGACTGATCCTCACCCTGTAGCTGCCTCTGATGGATGTCCTCAAGCCGATCCCGCAACAGAAGCAATTCCTCTTCAGGTTCCGCTTCAAGCATGAGGCCATGTTCTTGGGCAAGTCGTTCTAGTCGTTCTGAACTACGCTTCATAGCTTGTTCAAGCTGCTTGAGGCGAGTCTGTTGAACTTCTGCCTGTTGCCGGTAGATTCGTTCCTGGGCCTGGGCATGTTCAAGCTGTTTTTGTTTCGATTGCCACTGTTCATCCATGATCAGCACCTGCTGCTGGATGTCTTCCATACGTTCCTGGGCTATTGCCAGTTCTGGCAACAGTGCACCAAGTTGTGCCTTGCATCGAGCTTCTTCCGCAACATCAGTTCCATCAACCGCCTGCAACTGCAAGCATTCTTGCTCCGCTTCCAGCAAGGATCGGCCAAGATCTTTTGAGCGTTGCTCATGATGCTGAATCGATTGCTGCAAGCGATCAACGTCGCTGCCCAAGCGGTAGAACTCTTCAGCAATTTGCTGGTGTTGCAGTGCCAGAATACTGCGTTGCTCAGCCATAAGCGTCAAACGCTGTTCTGCTTCCTCAACTTCAACCCGCTGCAGCTCAATGTGCCCCGTCATATCATTCTGGGATTTCTCCAGTTGACTGCGTTCACGTTCCAGCAGACGCCAGCGCAACACAAGCAACTCAGCACGAATCTGTAGTTCCTCATCTTTCAGAATACGATACTTTTCTGCCGACTGGGCCTGTTTCTCAAGATGCTGCAACTGGCGTTCCAATTCCTGACGAATATCCTGGAGGCGATCCATGTTTTCCCGGGTATGACGCATACGTGTTTCTGTTTCACGTCGACGATCCTTGTAACGTGAAATACCCGCAGCTTCCTCCAGATAAACGCGCAACTCCTCAGGTTTGGCCTCAATCAGCCGACTGATCATACCCTGCTCAATAATGGCATAACTGCGCGGACCAAGACCGGTCCCGAGAAACAGATCGGTGATGTCCTTGCGACGACAACGTGCTCCGTTCAGGAAATAATCAGAACGTCCATCCCGGTTCACCAGACGCCGCACCGAAATTTCGTTATAACTCGCATAGGCTCCGCCGAGCGAAACATCGGAATTATCAAAAATCAGTTCGATGGATGCTTGCGAAACGGGTTTTCGAGCTGTCGAGCCATTAAAAATCACATCCGCCATCGACTCACCCCGCAACAGTCGGGCCGATGACTCACCCATAACCCAGCGGACTGCATCAATCACGTTCGATTTACCGCAACCATTAGGCCCAATCACCGCCGTTCGGTTGGTTGGAAACAAGGCCGTCGTCGGATCCACGAACGATTTGAACCCTGCAAGTTTGATGGATTTAAGCCGCATGAATTCTAATAACCACCAAGAACAGGGTTAACGCCGATGCCGTTGCGCCCAAGCCAATTCCACCTGTTTCAGGCGCAACAGGGATTCCAGTACCATTTCACATTGCTCACGACCGAGTTCCTCGACCCGGCTGGCGGCCAGATCGGCATTACGCTGCTCGATCGCATCCAAAACCGATTGCAAGCCATTAACCATGTCGTGCATACCCTGGCGAAAACTATGCAAAGCCAGGAATGCTGCCCTTTTGATGGCATATTCCAGATCTTGAAGCACATTCTCCAGATAGATATTCTGGGCAAAACGA
>JAJZUM010000071.1 GCA_021848605.1 Pseudomonadota bacterium
TCCGATCTGTATTATTGCTTGCACAGGATATGTGACACTCTGGATCCTCATTGGTTATATGGTCTTTCCGGCTTTGTTGCTCTGGTGGGTGGTTCGTGCGGTCAGAGGTTTGAAAAGACTTGAGCAGCAGTGTGCTTCCTTCTGAGGTCAGGCAGAATGTGTTTGAGCTGGTGACGTAATCGTAATCCGAGTAGGAGGGCTGCAGTAAAAAGCCCCAAGACCAGAGCCATCCATAATCCGGATGGGCCATACATTGATCCCCATAGCGATGTAAGTCCCAGGCTATAACCAAGAGGCAGGGTGATCATCCAATAGGACAGCAACGTGATCCAGAATGGACCTCGGGTATCGTGCAAGCCACGCAGAATGCCAGTCATGCAGACCTGTATGCCGTCAAAAACCTGAAATGCAGCCGTGTAGAGCAGAAGATGCGTAGCCAGTTTCTGCACATCCAGATCAGTGGAATAAGCTTTGGGAAGTTCCGTGTGACAGCTTAGGACCAGCAGTGCATTAAAAATGGAAACTCCCAAAGTTACTGGAACGCTGATCCTTAGTAATGTATCCATACCATGCCAGTCCCCAGCGCCCAGAATGTGTCCTGTACGCAAGGTTAAAGCGTTGCTGAGAGCCAGAGGTAACATAAAAAGAAAAGAGGCGATGCTCAAGGCAACTTGGTGACCTGCTACAGCAACAGCACCTAGGGGCGCAAGAATCACCGCAATAAGTGCAAAAGCAGACACCTCAAAAAAAAGCGCAGCGCCGATGGGGAATCCTAATTTCAGAAATTGTTGCAGCAAAAGTCTCTTGATACCTCGGACACCAGTATGCCAACGGGCATGCTCATAATCTTGTGATACAGAAATCCATACCAGCAGACATAGAAATGCCAGCCAATAGACGCATGCCGTTGCATATCCGCAACCAGGTCCGCCCATAGCAGGAACCCCATATCCACCATGCATGAAAAGGTAATTAAGCGGAATATTAAGCAGCAGGGTTATCAGACTTATAACCGTAACCGGTATAACTTGTCCCAGTGACTCGCTGTAGGTTCTCAAGGCGATGAAACAAGCGATGCCCGGTGCACCATACATGAGACCATGCAGGTATTGATTGACCGCAAATGCCATATTGCCTTGAACATGTGCCCAGTTGAAAAGGTGATGCAGCTGAGACAGAAAAACAACGACCAAGACACTAAGCATGAGTGCAATAGCCAAGCCATGTTTAACAATCGTACTCACATGAACCCAATCTTTGCTGCCCCGAGCGTGGGCACTGAGCGGCATGGCCGCCATGAGTACTCCTTGAACAAAGAGCAAGATCGGTAACCAAAGACCGGAACCAATAGCTACTACAGCCATGGCTTGAGTGCCAAGGTGACCCGCCATGATGGTGTCAACAAGCCCATGCCCCATTTGCAGTAATTGTGTCAACCACATAGGGATGGTGATTCGGGCGATAGCCCTGAGTTCTGCATGTACGGCACTCAACATAAACTCCGGTTTGCCGCAATGGCTGCCCAGATCACAGCCTTCATGAGGGAGGTAAGAAATTAATGGTATGATTTCCGGTCCATGAACCCCCGCTAACGGGGTCAAAGTGAAATAGCTTGACCCGTACGACAATTTTTTGCTCGAGTTCAGGGTCATTCAGTTGGCTGGAAACCACACTGCAGTCCGTCACTGTTCCATCGGCCGCTATACTCAGTTTAAGAGTCACACTTCCCTGAAGGGCAGGATTGTCTCGCAATGCTCGCTGATAGAGGGCCTGAAGTGCTCCATTGAAACGGTCGAAAATACGCGCAATATCACCGCCCGTTCGCTGTTGTTGATCCGTGCCAGTCGCACGTCCTAATCCACTGTGGACACCTTGTTCTTGGGCAGAACCTGCGACAGCACGGATACTTCTACCCTGGCGAGAGCCAGCCTTGCCCGAGCCAAAGCCACCGCTAAAGTGACCTCCCACCCCTGCAGATGCCAGGCCACCACTGCCTGCACGCGCTGATGTAATCAACGCACGATCACTCCCGGAGTCCTGTTCCTGACTACCAGCCATATTCAACTCAGTCGCGTGCGATGGCGCGCCAGAGTCCATCATTTCCCGTAAAGATGCCAACTGATCAAAACCCTGGGCTTTCATGACGGCTTGTGCTTTGGCTCGAGCCTGATCGATCGCAATCTGGCTGGTTGCACGATTCTCAACAGGTTGATTTTGTTCTACAGGTTTGGATTCATGTCGTTCCTGGTGCGTAGGTGTGGTCTGGGCTGATTTTTTCTCAGTTTCTGTACTGGTTTTTGTTCGTTGCTGTTGCGCTTTTGGGATCGAAGCCTTGATCGGTTTGGGAGGCGTTAAAACTTCCTGGGGGAGCTCAAAGTGTGTTGTGACCGCCAAGGCAACAATACGACTCTGGTCGGCCTGAAGATCTTTTTGCTGTCGCGACAAATGAGGTACAGGGATGTGCGGTATGATCAGACAGATGAGCGTAGCTAAACCAAGACTACCAAAAAAAATGCGTCGAAAACGTTGTTCATCATGAGCCAGTGGACTCCAGGGAAGTTCGGGTCCCCAGTCAGGCAAATGTTCAGCTTTCATGATTTGCCTCCTGTTTTGAGTCGTTCAACGGCAAATGAAATATGGTTGAAGTCACTTTCAGAGCAGGTCACCATGATCATGCGAAGAAGTTGGTAGTTGATATGCCGGTCGGCAAGAATGTAGATGTTATGGGCACGATCAGGTTGATGCATGCTCTGCTGGCGCTTGGCTCGGTATTGTAGCTCCTGCGCCAGTACCGGAATATGACCTAGGGTTTGGTCATTTTTGAGGATATGGGCAACAGAGTCGATATGCACATTGTCAACAAAGATATCCGTTGGAGAAACCTGTATGGTCAGGGTTTCCTTGGGTAAATCCTGGGCAGAGGAGTGAGGCACCTGCATCGTTTGGTTGTTGGGTAAACGAATCTGGTTTTGTGAATTCACAATCAGAAAAAACACCAGCACGGTAAATATATCAATCATGGATGTCAGCATGATGCTGGCCGGCTTGTTTCGCTTGTGTCTTCTCAGAAGACGCAGTTGGCGTGGGTCTCTAGAGTGCATGTGAGCCTCCTGGCCCAGACATGGGGTCTTGCGGAGCATCGCCAAGTGCTATGTCAGGAAAGAGAGCACTATGTATAGTATTGCTGCCAACATCCTGGCTGTAATAGCGCACTGCATCCATGGTATGGATCAAATCATCATAACTGGTTGTTGGCACAGACAAAACAGTTGCTTCGGTGATGGCTGGATACTGAGACTTGATTTTCTGCAAGTAAACATTCAGTGCCTGAAAATTGTGCCCTTCTCGCGTATCAGCAAGATCCTTCAGTGGGCCGGTTTGTCGATCAGCCACTAAAAGATGATGCGGATAGATCATTACTTCAAGGACGAGTGGCTTTTTAAGTGAAGCTGAGCCATTGCTGTTTCCCTTTCCTGGCAGGTTGACCTGAAGGACAGAAACTTCCCGAACCACTGAACTGATCAGAAGAAAGGATAACAGTACGACCATCAGATTAATGAAAGTCGTAAGGTCCAGTTCGAATTCGGTGTCACGGTGACGTGGACGCATACCGACCTCATTCAGCCTGTTTTTGTGCCAGGGAACGTAAGATATTCATAAATTTGACGTTTGCCATCTCAAGGCTTTCGATGACTTCATTGGTTTTGGATTGTAGATAGGCATAAAGCAGCATCAATGGAATTGCTGAAATAAGACCAAGAGCGGTCGTATTCATCGCAACGGATACTGATCGTGACAAAAGATCGGCCTTTTGCGCCGGATCGGCACTGGCAACGGCCGCAAACGCATCAATCAGCCCCATAATCGTACCTAGCAGGCCAAGCAGAGTCGATACGTTGGCGATTGTTGAAATATAATTGGTTCTTTTTTCAATGCGAGGCAAAGCTTCCATCAGTCCTTCTTCGAGTGCCAACTCGACATCTTCATGATTGCGGGCCGTGAAGGAACGATTAATTCCATGAGTCATGATGCGGGCAATAGGAGTATCTGACTGTCTAACGATATCCAGCGCTTTTTTCAGTTGCCCCTGATTTAGTAAAGGATGAATGCTTTCCCAGATACGCGCACTGGTGCGGGTCACATTTTGCAGGAAAAGCCAGCGTTCAAGGCAAATTCCCAAGCCAATAATCATCATGATCAGAATGGGGTAGACCCAAACCTCACCAGCCTGAATGAATTTTATCATGCCCGTTAAAATACCCATACCTGATTACTCCTTCAATAAAACGGGTTAAAAAAACTGACTTATATTGTGGCAGATTTCCGGCAGTATCGCGATGTATGTCTGAAAATTGGCTTAGGGTGCAGTTCCTGTAGGTTGCTCGGTACTCATGGCCTCGTGAAATTGAATTTCACGCTGCAAGGTATCAGGATCCAGTGGGTCTAAGGATTCGTGTAGTACAGAAGCATCAATGACTGTTTTGCTCAAACGGGATTCGCCCATATTTCTCCAGGGCAGTACATTGGAAACAGCGGGAGCTTCACGATCACCTACAACAGTCGTTACATGATCCTGGTCCGGATTATTATCGTTTGCTGATTTTTTGTTGTTCTGGGCATGTGCACAAACGATAAAGCCCGACAACGCTGTAAGCAGGCATAGGGTCAGGAGATGCCTTAGGTGTAAATTCATGGATGACCTCCAGTTTGTTGGGCCGGCGCGATATGGGCTCCAGTACGGCGGGAAAGATCCACGATCCAGCGATTGACCACTGGATCAGGATTTGTCTGCAAGGACTGATAGATCTGATACTGTTTCAATGCAAGCGGCAAATCCTGAAGATAAAGTTCAGCCAGTACTGCAAGATTGAAGTGGGCACGGGCGTATTGGTTATCAAGATTGAGGGCATGTTCGTAGGCTTGTCGTGATTCATTAAACTGGCCGTTATAGCGCAATGCCGTTCCAAGGGCATTCCAGGCATAGGGATTCAGGGGATTAATGCTAACGGCAGCCTCGAGTGTTTTCAGGGCACTGCTGTATTTACCGAGTTGGAGATAGATAAGCCCTTCATTAAGAACAGGACCTGAGTATAAGGGATTATGCATCGCCAGATTTTGCAGTTTTTGCAAAGCCTGATCATATTTACCTGCACGCATCAGATCCAGTGCTTTGTCATAGGCATCTGCAAAAGCAGGTGCTACAACAGGCGTTCGCAGGTTTTTGCTGGTATCGGCGGTGCTTATGAACAGGTAACGGGTATTGCTGTCACCATTGACGCCACTGGCTGGATTTATCGCCTGCAGCAGCGCCGGACTGGGAGGAACGACCGGGTCATGATGACTCATGCTGACAGCTTGTTTGATCTCAGGCGTTTTTACCTGAACCGGATGTGGATGTTCCATCCGCTTTTTCAGTTGATCGAGTAATGTTTGTGCAGATGCAGTATGAGCATCTGCTGGTTGTTGTACCTGTTCAGAGGGATGAATACTGCTGCATCCAGCCATTGAAAGGATGGCTATTGTTAATGTGCCTGGAATGATACGGTTCAAAAGATTCATGTCGGTTTGCCTCAGAATACAGCTGGCACAACGGATTCTAGTTGCTCATGCCGATCGTAACGACCGGGTGAGAGTTCAGCGAGTTCGGCAAAACTGAGACGAATCCAGGAATCATAGAGTCCCTGCTTAACCAATTCTGTGTTGCCAACTAATAAGTGAATGGCTTTATCATCAAAAGGATCAGCCTGTTCTTCAAGAAGAATATTGTATTGTTCCAGTTCCAGTCCAGAAAGGCCTGCGGGACGGTCGCTTTTGAGCAATGCTTGTGCCAGAAGATGATAGGTCGTAGCAATCTGATAGGTTGCTGCTGCAGAATACTCGCCAGCGTCATAAGCGAGAATGCGATTATAATCATTAAGAACTTTTCGCATCGCTGATTTTTTTGCAGCCAAGGTGTCGGCCAGCGGTTGAGAAAGCTGAATTGCCTTGAATGCATCGAAGTCAGGTTGTGCCAACCGAAAGGATGCCATAGCGGCCAGATAACGGGTGCGATCAGTGCGTTCAAGACCGGCCTGAGCATCGGTATCCACAAGTGCCTGCAACCAGTGATTGACCTGATCCTGGTCATCAAGGCCCGTATAATAGTCAAGCAAATGGTTTTCGGCTTCCGACAAGTCGTTGGCAGGGTGCGGGTACTGCTGAACGTATTGCCGATAAAGGTCTGCAGCACGATCCGGTAGATGTGTTTTGTTAAAAAGGTTGGCTGCATGCAGCATCGATTCCCGGGCCAGTTCGGGATTGCTCAGGTGCGCATCGTTTGCAATGGCAACATACTGTTGGGCAGCTGCTGCATAATTGCCAGTCTTTTCGTAGGCGAGCCCCAATTTGGCAGGCAGATTATGCATTAACTCGTGATGTGGATACAGTTGCCTGAAGGATTCCAGTACGGGGATGGCTCTTCCGTACTGTTCAGTGCTTAGCAAAAGATTGGCAGCATCAAATTGAGCAGCAGGTCCAAGATCGGAGTGGGGAACTGTTTCACCAACCCTAAGGAATGTTTGCACTGCAGGGTTAATCGAGTGCTGGTCGCGCAACTGCACGGCCTCCTTATAGATTGTGGCCGCCAGGCGATTTTCATAGGTTGTTCGATCAGCACTGGATAACAGTGGACTGTTATATCCCAGAACACGGTTGTAGGAAACTTCAGCCTCCACGAGTTGACCAAGGTCGTACTGATTGTCAGCAATTACTTTCCACGCATTCAGGGTTATCGGTGCAGGTGCAGGTGGTTCTAGCCCAACGAGGATTTGAGCAGTTGCAATGGCTGCCTGTGGGTGATGATTGGCCAATTGGTTATCAATAATGTCAGCAAGTACGCCGGGGGCGCGCTTGTCGGCAGGAAAATGACGGGCAAAATTCAGTGCAGCTTTGATATAGTCTTGTTCAACGTCTGGATTGGAGTGCTCGGCCATCAGAGATTCATAGCAAGCAAGTTCAAATGCTGCAGCCTTTTCTGACTGAGTATTTGCTCCGCCATAACCGTAGGCAAGCTGATGAAACTGGTCAATTGCTTCGCGATTCTGACCGCCAAAATGCAGCGCTTCAGCAAGCAGTTCCCGGATGGCAATTTCATTATCCTGGCTAGGATGCGTGGCAAGATATTCTTTGTACCAGTGGGCAGCGTTTACATAGTGCTCAGAAGCATGGTCATGTTGTGCAATGGCATGTTCATGTTTGGCCAGATCAAGCAATTGCGAACGCAGATAGGGAAGAAGTTTCTGACGTTTGGAGTCGTCGGCTTGCTCCCACCAGGAACTACCCTCACCGTAGCGCTGTACAAAACTTACCTTGGCAGGTAAGACCATGCCCGGGAACCCCCCGTTTTGGTAGGCCATAATGGCATCGGCGCTGAATTCAGGCGCCTTCGCATCCATAGGATGACGTTCAACATAAGCATTGAAGGCCGATGCAGCATCCTGAAAACGATCCTGCAGCAAGTATTCATGAGCAAGAGCTTTATACATGTCCGCTTCCCATGGTGTGTCACCATGTTCGACGAACCAATGATCCAAAGAAGACACGCCATTTTCTTGCATCAGACTAAGACTGATGACCCGCGCTGTATCATGCAATAACTGTTGGTCGTTTTCCCGGGCATCCGGGAACTGGTTTTCATGGTTCTGCTGTATGAGCTGCTGATAAAAATCAAAAAAGGTTGCAACTGCATGTGGATAGTCAGAAAGTTTATAATAACACCAGCCAAGTTTGTATGTGGCCTGGTGACGGTAGCGTTCGGAGTGTGTGGACTTCAAGACATACTGATAAGATTCAATCGCATCAGCATAGTCTTTATGTTCGAAATACATTTCGCCTGAACGAAACTCGGCTTCAACGTAAAATGGGCTGTCCGGATATTCTTTGGCCAGAGATTGGAGGGTTGCGATAGAATCTTTGGTGCGCCCCGCCATGTCATAAACACGAGCTAGCTTGTAGTACGTTTCCTGACGCTCCCGAGGGTTATGGGAGGAAGCAAGCACCTGCTGATAAAGTGCAATCGCCTGATCAAAATCGACATGAATCAGTGAATGATCAATCTTGCTGGCTACAGAACTCGCCATATCGAGATACGCTGCAGCTTCCTGGCGTGACTTTGCGGTAGCCATGCCCTGCATGAATTGACGATAAAGCATGGTGTCAATTTGCTGGTTGATTAATTTATCCGGATTAGCCTTTGAATCAGAGGCGCTTATTGAGTGTTTTTTTGAGCTAGAGAGTTCATCGCGCACTTCGGTGGCATGTGTTGTCAAATCGGCCATACGTTTCAGCGTGTCAATTTTCTCCTGTCCTTCAGGCATGGATGAAGTTGCCGCATGATAACTTTGCAATGCTTCTTCTACCGAGGATGTGCGCAAATCAGCGGAATTGATCATAACCTCTCTGTTTTCCAGTTCGGCTAAAGTTCCTTCATTCATCGTCTGTTGATTATGAAGCGGAGCAATGGTGTTCGCCTTTGACATATGTGGGTCATGCGAGAAAGAAGAGCAGCTTGCCAGTGTGCACATCAATATTTCTAATACACACCAACGAGCCCATGAAAAATTCACAGAAGATATGCGGTTCGTCATGGATTCTGTCCCGGCATTTGATTCCCTAGATGAGTGCTGGCATTAAGGTCTTGCAAGCGGGCGACGGCAAGAAGGGCAGAAGCCAGTTGTGTATTCAGGAATTTCTGTTGATGAGCGATGATCTGTTGAGTCATAGCCAACAGGCGGTGAGCATCACTGTTTCTTGCTGCTTCAAGAAGTGTCTGGTAGTGCTGGATCGACTGTTGGGCGCTTGCAAAATTGGCAGGGGTGAAGTGCTCGTTAAACGATGCGGAATCCTTGAATAATTGCCGCACGCCATCAATTCGTTGTTGCAGGGTTGCCATCGTGGTTGCCATCGGCCCCATTTCCATGCGTGCCTGTTCAAAAGCCAGAGGGCCATTATGGGCAATACCCCAAAGGATGACGCCTTTGACCCGACGCAGGCGCTCACGCATCAGTGCTGTACTTATCGAGGGAGGTAACTGATTGAGCGTACGTTCTATGCGGAGCATCTGTTCAAGCCGGGTAACATCGGCATAGGACGCATTGTCTGTGAATGAAGACTGACTACTGAAGTGATGAATACGCTGCTGCAGATCTTCAAATTGCTTTTGCAGGGCGTGGTTGCGATTGCTGAGCAGGGCAAACTGCAGGCCCCATTCGGATAAATGGTTTTGCAGGATTTGATGATGAATCTCAGCAATCTGCTCAACGGCCGGCAATTCGGATTCCTGTCGTTTCAGTTCCTGTTCAAGATGTCCCAATTGAACATAATCGGTATATCCGACGGTAAATGCATGCTCGGAAAAAAGATGGTATAAAAAAGCTGCCTCAGGTTTTTTGGCAAAACCATCAAAGTGTACCGGAGCAAAAGGATCCTCAGCCGTATCAAGACTGTGGGCATCTAGTTGATCAAGCCATCCTGGTTGATTACTTTGCTGCTGGATGCGGCCAAGTTTCACTAGTTCAGCACGGAAGATTTCGGCCGCGAGTCGATAACCAAACAAGGCCTCAGGGTAGGCATGGAGCTCTTCGTACGCTCGAGGGGCTAGGAGAAGCGCTTCCTGTACAGACGGATCAGCAGGGTTGCGTTTGAGTAACTCCAGCCAGAATGCCAGAGCCTTACGGTAATCCCACTGGGAAAAATGGACATAGCCCATAGCCAGCAGTGCCTGATTGCTGAAAGGACCATTGATTGATATTTGCAGGAGGTATTTCGATGCGTCTTCATGGCGTCCCTCCCGCAGCTCTTCGTAGCCAATTGCAAGCAGCGTACGATCGTGAATGGCTCTGGTTTCGGGATCATTGGCAGGAATGTGCAGTACACGCTTAAGTTCGGCTATGCCTTCTGCTTCATGGTGCATGCGAATACTGGCAACACCCGCATTGTAAAACGCATACGCCGAAAATTTTGTGTCCAATGGTATTTGTTCAAGAATTTTACTGGCTTTGAGGGTGTCACCTTGCTTGAGATAAATATTGGAAAGTATAACACGACGTTCCACATCCTGGGCTCGGGTCAGTTCCTGACGTGGTACCTGCAGAATCTGCAAGGCCTGACCGTACTGTCCTCGCTGATAATAGAGCTCACCTTTGCTTAGCCAAGTGCGCTGCTTGATTGAACTTAGCGTGTCTTCATGGATGATTCGTGAAAATATCCTGTCCGCATAAGCAGGCATGTTTGCCTTGCTATAGATATTTCCGAGCAAAAGGTCGGTGTCCGCTGCGTTCGTATTCAGAATGTGTTCAGCTTGTCCAATCTTGATGGCATTTGCAGCACCAAAAAAACGATCACTGTAAAAGTCGAACAGGACAGTCCCATAAGCGAACTGGGCTCGATCCGCCTGATTAAGTTTAAGTGTGGTATCTGAGTCGGGAAGCAGGGTATTACCCTCGCTCAGCAAGTCAGTGCCTTCGGATAGAACGTCGGCATTTGCTGCAAGGCAGATCATTAGGGCAAGTCCGGTCGTCCAGCATAGGCGTCGCATGGATCGGCACTGAAAGTCAGTCATGTTGCGATCATCCAAAGCCAATGTTGTTTAGTGGTTAATGTCCCAATCATGGAAGTCAAATTCGGCCTGGGATTTGTTGGCATCATCCGACAGGCGGAGCTCAATGAATTTGCGATCCTGACCTTTGACGAAGGAATAGCTCACCACACGCTGAAAACTTTTCCCCAAGGGATCATATCCGGTCACAATCGCTTTGATTTCATGTTGCCCGGTACTGATGTTGCCGTGAAAGATGCGATCCATGCCACCTTTGGTCAATGCGGCATACTCCTGAGGAGAGTAATAATGATAGGCCACATGCTGGCCATCAAGAAGAACATTGATGTCCACAAGGCGCACCGTGGATCCAACCTCAATAGAGACAAACAGGGCAGATTCAGAGCTTGGGTAGAGCAGTTCATCTTCAAGCTGAGTCAGTTGCTTATTCAGATCAAGAACGCTTTCTTTCAGGTTTTGCAGGTCAGAAGGGACGCTTGAACCCATGTCATCGGCATATGAAGTAAAGGGGATCAAAAAAGAGCCAGTTACAAGGGAACAGACAATAACAAATTGAACAAGCGATTTTACCATAGGCCTATGGTGAGTCAGGAGCGACGCAGTCGATGACTCTTCCCCTCCATGTCATTTAGTGTTTCTTGTTGTCGATGCCCAATTTCCAGAACATCGGCCTCATCAATTCCAGTACCACTAAGTATGTACGCAAATAGGCCATTCAGGCAAATGAGCTAAACATTTCTTCTTATGATCAGGCGCATGCAGCATAAAAGTTCCCGGGTGTCTGTGTGTTAGGGTCTTGTTGTTGTTTTGTGATGAGGTACACCAATTCTTGCCAATGCGGTTGAATAGGGCTATGGTGGCCAATTCAGTTGTGGATGTGTGCGGAGGTTGTTGTGCTCCTTGTGGCTGATGAGAATATTCCTGGTCTTGAAGCCTGTTTTGCGAGCAAGGCACAAATTCGTCGCCTGCCTGGAAGGCATATTGGCGCAGAAGATGTACGGGATGCTGATCTTTTGCTGGTACGTTCGGTGACTCAGGTGAACCGAGCCTTGCTCAAAGGTTCAAAGGTGCGCTGGGTGGGAACCTGTACGATTGGTCGGGATCACATTGATGAAGTGGCCCTTTCCGATATGGGGGTTGGCGTGCTGTCTGCTCCCGGCTGTAATGCAGCAGCAGTCGTGGAGTACGTAGTGACAGCCCTTGTGGTTCTGGAACGTCTTTACGGGTTGCCGGTTGTCGGCTCCACATTGGGAGTGGTTGGCTGTGGTCAGGTTGGCCGTCGGCTTGTTGAAGCTGCACGATTTTTGGGAATGAATGTTATTGTCTGTGACCCATTACTCAGGCAGGCTCCAGCTCCTTTAGTCTCGCTGGAGGAGTTGCTGGATCAAGCAAGGATTGTATCCTTGCATGTGCCTCTGGTGCATGGTGGTTTGCATTCGACTTATCAGATGCTTGGGCCTAAAGAAATGGCGCGTTTGCGTCCGGATGCTTGTCTCATTCAGACCTCTCGTGGTGGGGTCGTTGACGAACAAGCCCTTTTGGCTTCTTTCCACGAGCATCCGGATCGTTTGCTTGTGATGGATGTCTGGCAAGGTGAGCCTTGGATTAATCCAGAAGTGCTGGCCCGAGCGGCTATCGCTACGCCTCATGTTGCAGGATACAGTTATGAAGGGAAGTTTCGAGGTACCTGGATGATTTATCAGCAGCTATGCAGGCATTTGGGATGGACGCCCGAGGTGAGCTTGCAGGAGTGTTTGGCTCAGCTCACACCGATTAACCTTGATACTCTTGCTGATTGTGGGTCTCTTGCGAGTGCATTACTTGCGATGGTGCCGCTGTTGCGCGATGATGCGGCATTGCGTGCATTAAGAAACGAGCCGGATTTTGGGCAAGGATTTGATCGATTACGCAAGGAATATCCTTTGCGCTTCGAATTTTCGAATTATTCGTTGCCGGAAATGAAACATCCGGTGTGCGGTATGTTGCATGCGCTTGGGTGTCAGGTGGACGGGTTTTACAGAGTATAAGGATGAGGCAAGATGTCGGGAAGGATGTACAAAAGTATTCTAGGGATGCTGGTGCTGTTTGGTTTGTCGATTCAAAGCTGGTCTTTTGATCAGTATGCTGGTATTGGAACTTATAACAATGGTCTTTTCCTGAATTACCAGTTCGGCAATGCACTTGGTAACATTGAGGTTCGGGCAGGAGAGTTCCCGTTGGTCAATTACAACTGGAATATCAATGTGAGTGCTCGGCGGTACATTGAACAGGACAAGAATGTCAGTGGCTTCTTCTAGA
>JAJZUM010000072.1 GCA_021848605.1 Pseudomonadota bacterium
GAATGCTGCAGCAATGCCGGCTGCACCACCAGCCAGGAGTAATTCATTGGCCGATACCCGGCTTCGGGCGGGCAGCAAATGTTCACTTGCCAGCATCATGCTGGCACTCACCTGTACACACGGGCCTTCACGTCCGGTTGAGAACCCGCACAGCATCGCCAAAGCACCCAGCATGATCTTGCCAAATGCAACGCGCAAGGACACAACCTGATAGGGTTTTTCCCGGTGATGTTCGCTCAGGCAGGCAATAACTTGTGGAATGCCACTTCCTTCGCACCCGGCAAAAAAACGTCGTGCCAGATACACAATCAACATGCCCCCAAGAGGTGGCAACAACAATGAAAACCAGAAATGATGGGACTGTACCCAGACTAGTCGCCCCAGTGCCACATCAGTCAATCGGACAAAGCCGACAATGACCAAAGCGGACAAGGCTGCGCCTCCCCAGACCACCAAACGCTCTTGCCACATCTCGGGTCGATGCAGACGATAGCGACTTGAAACATACTGCAGGTTATACCAAGATTTTTCCATGAGTTTGCGTTTGCGCCACCATCAAAAGCAACATCAGCTATGCTACCAATGCCTGCGCCCTAATTGTAAGCAAAGATGATTACTTTAAATTTGTTTTCATGAGGCATGATCCATGAGACCGAATTTGCTCATCTTATTCATTCTTTGTACAACGCACTGCTTGCCCCCGATCATCAATAAACGTAATGCCGAGCTACGCGCGCCGTGAGCTTGCACATCAACTCATAAGACAGTGTTCCGCTAGCCTGAGCAACCTCATCAATGGCAACTTGCCTTCCCCAGAGTTCCACTTCATCGTCTGGCTTGATGACATCGTCTTGACCAATATCAACGGCTAACATATCCATGGACACCCGGCCTGCCAACCAAAAACGCCTTCCCGCAATCGCAACCGGTGTATCCGGTCCGGCCGTACGTGGATAACCATCACCATAACCTGCCCCAACAACGGCAATACGCTGCTCGCGTTCAGCAACCCATTGGCCACCATAGCCAATTCGGTCGCCAGCCTGTACTGTTTGAACCGCAACCACGTGCGCCTTCAGACTCATGACTGGACGAAGCCCTAGTTCGGACGCATGCGTACCCACCAGCGGCGAAGCTCCGTACAGCATCAATCCTGGGCGCAGCCAGGAACCCCCAACATCAGGCCAGCCTACAATAGCCGCGCTGTTACAAATGGAGCAACGGGACTCATCAAGACCCAATGCCCGAGCCAAGGCATAAAAAGCATCAACCTGACGCCGACAGGCGACATCGCCCGGCTGATCGGCTGTAGCGAGGTGCGTCATCAAAACAATGCGCCGGACGTGTGGCAAGACTCGCAGTGCTTGATAAACCTCAATGGCCTGATCCGTACCAAAACCCAAACGGTTCATACCCGTATTAACCTTCAGCCAGACATCAAAGGCGCGACCCGCCTGGGCTTGTTGCAACCATTCCAACTGTCGACGCTGATGAACAACCAGATCCAACCCCAATCGACGTGCCTGTTCAAGTTCAGGGCGGGAAAAAAGACCTTCCATCAGAACAATAGGCTGATGCACTCCCCCTTCACGCAGCATCATGGCCTCATCCAGGCAGGCGACGCCCAGCGCATCCACATGCTCACGGAGATGTCGGGCAACAGCAACCAGTCCATGACCGTAGGCATCGGCCTTGACCATAGCCAGCACCGGCTGTCCTGGCCGGTATCGTTTAACCTGTGCCAAATTATGCAACAAAGCAGACATGTCCAGTCGACACTCAACACGGCGCATCAGCACTACTCCTCATCGTAGGGAATGTAATCCATGGAGAGATTATTAAACCGGCTAAACTGCCCTTCAAAACTAAGGCGCGTCGTCCCAATTGGACCATTGCGCTGCTTGACAATAATGATTTCGGCAATACCTTTTTCCTTGGAGTCTTCCTTGTTATAAACCTCATCCCGATAAATACACATGATCAGGTCAGCATCCTGCTCAATGGCACCGGATTCGCGCAAGTCAGACATGACTGGCCGCTTGTTGGGACGACTCTCTACCGCACGTGACAACTGGGAAAGAGCCAATACCGGGCAGTTCATTTCCTTAGCCAGCGCTTTCAAGGAACGAGAAATCTCGGAAATCTCATTCACACGATTATTGGTTGCTTCGGGCACCCGCATAAGCTGAAGATAATCAATCATGATCATGCCCAAAGGCTTACCCAGCTCCTTAGCCAGATGACGCGCTCTGGTTCGCACCTCAATCGGTGTAAGAGCGGCCGAATCATCAATATAAAGTGGTTTTTCCTGAATCAGATTAAATGCCGAGGTTAGACGCGCCCAATCTTCATCACTCAGATTGTTACCGGTACGCAAACGAGTTTGATCAATACGCCCAAGAGACGCCAGCATACGCATAATCAGCTGTTCGGCTGGCATCTCCATCGAAAATACCAAAATGGGTTGACCACTTTCCAGCAGGGCATTTTCAACCAGATTCATGGCAAAAGTCGTTTTACCCATAGAAGGGCGGGCAGCAACAATAATCAGTTCACCCCGTTGCAAACCGGCGGTCTGTTCATCCAGATCCCGAAACCCGGTTCCAATGCCTGTCAGGGAAGATTTATTTTTAATCAGCTCATTGATGCGATTAACGGTTTTCTTCAGCAGGTCACGAATGTATTGCGGACCTCCTTCCTGTAACTGGCTTTCAGAAATCTGAAAAATCTTTTTCTCAGCCAGATCAAGAAGCTCATCACTATTGCGACCATCCGGATGAAAGGCCGTCTCGGCAATTTCATTGGCAGCACGAGCCAAACGACGCCGCACTGAACGCTCCCGGACGATTTCACCATAGGTTCGAGCATGGGCCGCTGAAGGGGTATTGGCAATCAGCTCGCCAATGTAAGCCAATCCACCTGCATCCTCAAGACGCCCCTGGGCACTGAGAACATCAGCAAGAGTAATGGCATCGCAGGCCAAACCTTTGCCAAGCAGTTCAGCAATGGCGGCGTAAAGCAGCCGATGTTCACGACGATAAAAATCTTCAGGACGAAGCAAAACTTCGAGATGCGACCAACTATCGGGATTTAGCAGCACACTGCCAAGCACGGCCTGCTCGGCTTCTAGAGAATGAGGCGGAACCGTAATCTGACTGAGATCAGCATGAGACATAGAAAAGAATTCTGTGTACCGGAGGGATTTATTTTAATCCGACCGGTACACAAAAGACAGTATTACTCAGGAATAACCGTTAAACGAACTGTCGTGTGCACATCGGCATGCAACTGCACATCAATGTCATACTCGCCAGTGGAACGCAGCGGACCGTTTGGCATACGAACTTCAGCCTTGTCAAGAGCAACACCGGCACGACTGACTGCATCAGCCACATCACGGGTGCCGACCGAACCGAACAGCTTGCCTTCATCACCAGCCTTAACAGCCAAAGTAACCGATAAAGCTTGCAGTTGCCCGGCACGCGCCTGGGCTTTGCTCAGAACATCCGCAGCCTGACGTTCCAGTTCGGCACGACGTGCCTCAAATGAAGCCAGATTAGCGGCAGTAGCCGGAACAGCCTTGCCCTTTGGAATCAAGAAATTACGACCATAACCAGCACGAACCTGAACACGACTGCCCAGTGAACCCAATTTTTTAATAGTTTCCAGAAGAATGACTTCCATTACACACCTCTCACTTATGCCAGGGTTTTACTGGTGGTTGTCGGTATAAGGAAGCAACGCCAGAAAGCGTGCCTGCTTGATCGCCAGCGACAATTGGCGCTGGTAGCGGGCCTTTGTGCCGGTAATGCGACTTGGTACGATCTTGCCATTTTCAGTAACATACTGCTTCAGCGTTTCAAGATCCTTGTAGTCAATATATTTGACATCTTCAGCCGTGAAACGACAAAACTTGCGACGACGATAGAAACGGGACATGTCATTATCTCCTGACAGATGGTTGGTCGTGCTTAATCTTCGCTGTCTTCGGTCATCACCGAGTCGGAATCAACACCTTCGATCCGCGCTTTACGGCTGCGCTTTTCCTCGGCACTCTTAGCCATAGGGGATTCTTCGGTAATTGCTTCATCGCGACGAATAACCAGATTGCGCAGCACTGCATCGTTATAGCGGAAGGCATCTTCAATGGCCTGAACCGTCTGCTGATCGGACTCAACATTCATCAACACATAATGTGCCTTGTGAATCTTGTTGATCGGATATGCCAATTGGCGACGGCCCCAGTCTTCCAGGCGATGCACCGAACCACCGGCTTCCTTGATCATGCCCGTATAGCGCTCAACCATAGCTGGCACTTGCTCACTCTGATCAGGATGGACAAGAAAAACTATCTCGTAATGTCTCATGTATTCAATCTCCTTTCGGATTAGCAGTCATGTCTTTCATACCACACATGACAAGGAGTGGCGGATACCGCAGCATCCTACCCTAAAAGGGGTCGGGCATTATACCCGGAACCGTGATAGATCTCAAGAAAAAAATCAGGTATCAACCGTTGCAACGACAGCCATGAATAAGCAGGCAGGTGTTTTAGTGGCAAACAGCTTATTGGTTTCCAAGCTTTTTACTTCTGGCTCAAGACAGACAGCAACTCATTAGTTTGCCATGATTGCTGATCATCGAACGAGGATGAACAGGCTACCGCATAAAAAATGGTTAAAAAAGACATCCCGGGAGCACCAGGATGTCCGTGACACAGCCATCAGACACAACTATCTTTGGCGGTTGATCCTAGTTTGCTTTGTTGCTGTCCATGTTGCCGATCATGGGAATGACGCCCGAACCACCGATCACTTTTGGCAGGTGTCCATCCCACTTGGCAATCGCTTCCTGTTGCACAATGATAGGTGTAATGGTCTCCTTGAGTAATGCCTGCGCCTTGGATTGTGCCTCTGCTTCGACGACTTTCTGTTGCGCCACAACTTGGGCTTTTTGCAGATCGTATTGCGCTTGCTGTGCATGTTGCTGAGCCACCTGTTTCTGCTCAATGGCATTAGCGTATTGAGCAGAAAACTCAAAATCAACAATATTGGCGTTATCGACCAGAATCCGATAATTCTTCACGCTGGACTGAACATGCTGTTCAATCTGTGCGCGAATGATGTCGCGGCGTGCCACCAGATCCTCGGCATTATATTGTGCGGTGACCGATTTAACCGCATTACTCACAGCTGGCTGCAAGATGCGTTGCACAAGACTATCCTCGCGGCCTACGTTTTGATAGACCCATTCCGCATCTTTCGGATCAATATGCCAGTTAATGGCCATCTTGGTCTGTACGGACTGCAAGTCTTTCGAGAATGCTGTTTCAATGGTTTCAGCCTTTTGGACCTGAACATCCATCAGAACATACGACTGCACAAACGGAATTTTGAAATGAAGCCCAGGTTCAAGAACCTCATGTTGCACAGCACCAAAATCCATGAGCACCCCACGCTGTCCTGCGCCAACGGTGAACCAGAATGAAAAAAGCAGTAAGATTACAAACAAGCCAGACAGCATCACCAACACATTGATTCCAAGTGATTTGCCAAAATCAAATTCTTTAAATTTATTGCTCATGTTTTTCCTTTTAAAGCTAATAAGTTGTACAACAAATAAGCTGCATCAAAAATGTGCGAAAAAATCAGTTTCCACATGAGTCTTTATTGATTGCTTTATCCTGATTTTTAACCAAAGAATCTACAGCAACAAGAATACCTTGGCTAAGGTTTCCAAAACCAACAAGAAATGCTGCTTCAATTGCTTCATCATCAAGATGAAGACTGCGTGACTTTCCGCCTTCTATTTGTTGCTTTGGCGCTCCGACGGAACGCTTGAATTGAATTTTAGCGTTTGAAATTTCCGGAACTTCTTGAGCGATATTGTCCGCACAATGAGCATGAAGTTCATTACTTGAAATGATTGTTTTCTACCCTCACTTGTAATAAGCTTGATCACGCACACTATGATCCGTAGTATCCGTCACGCGTTTGAGTTCAGGAATACGCTCACACAAGGTCGTCTGCACACCATCGCGCAGGGTCATATCCACCGCCGAGCAACCTTGACATCCTCCACCAAAACGCAGCAAAGCCGTTAAACCATGCTGATCATCCTCAAAAACCTCAACCAGACTGACATTGCCACCATGGGCCGCCAGACCCGGATTGATCTCGGCATAAAGAACGTGATTGATGCGTTCTTCAATAGATGCGCTTTCACTCAGATTCGGAACCTTGGAACGGGGTGCCCTGAACGTCAGCTGCCCCCCCATCCGGTCCTTGTTGTAATCCACGACGGCATCTTCAAGGTAGGGCACGCTGCGCCCGTCAACAAAGGCAACAAACTCTGGATATTCAACCCGAACGTCCTCAGCCTGTTGTTCTCCTGCAGCACAATAAGCCATACAGCATTCAGCCCGGGGTGTACCTGGATGTTCAACAAAAATCCGAACCCCCATCCCTGGTTCATTCTGCTTGGCAAGTAGCTCCTGAAGATACTGACGAGCTGATTCGGTGATCGTCATGTTAGGCTGAATCTGGTCGACCATACGTCCTCCGAAAAACCATAGCAATTTACTCAAGTATATCGCTTTCGCAAAGTCGAGTTCAACCCAAATATGCAGAAGCTTTTTGCCACAACACGCCTGCAACAAACAATGTCTCGACCTGATGTTCCGAGCCCATGCTGACAGCCAGGAACATGGTTGCGCAGCAAGCCAAAACAATCTGCTTCATGCTAAACATCCGCATGGATATAAATTTGGGGGCTTCTCGCGCAATTCCGGTGATTTCAGCAGGTCTAGCCTATCGAGCCCGGCTGCTTTATAATGCCCCGCCAGTTTCTAGCACGGAATCCACTCATGAAAACCGCCCAAGAAGTACGCGCCGGTAATGTGATCATGGTCGGTGAAAACCCCATGATCGTTCTCAAGGCCGAATATAACAAATCAGGTCGCAACTCCGCCGTGGTCAAGATGAAGATGAAGAATCTTCTCACGGCTCAAGGTCAAGAGACTGTTTACAAGGCTGATGAAAAATTTGAGCAGGTCATCCTTGAACATATCGAGGTCACCTATTCCTATTTTGCTGACCCCCTCTACGTTTTTGTGGACGGAGACTACAACCAGTACGAAGTTGAAAAAGAAAATATCGGCGAAGGTATCCACTTCATTGAAGACGGCATGACTGAAATGCTCGAAGTAGTTCTCTATGAAGGAAAGGCGATCTCTGTCGAGTTTCCTGTGACCGTCGTGCGCGAAGTTGCTTATACCGAACCAGCCGCCAAGGGCGACACTTCTGGCAAGGTTACCAAGCAGGCACGCCTGTCCAACGGCTATGAACTGCAGGTGGCCGCTTTTATTGAAATCGGCGAAAAGATCGAAATTGATACCCGAACCGGCGAGTTCAAGGGTCGGGCCAAGGGCTGAAGCCTAAGCATGTCCTTGCCGACCGATATCCAGAACGAAAGCGTGTGGGTTTTTCCCATGCGCTATCCGCTCAAGGTGATCGGGGATTCTGCTCATCCCATGCAACGCATTGTGGCAGAACTAATTCAGGGTGTCATTGAAGATTTTGACCCAGCCAGTCTCGTTTCTCGTGCTTCAGCAGGTGGACGATATGTGTCTGTTAGTGCCGAGTTTACGTTCCAGAACAAGGAACAGGTCAATCGCCTGTATGCTGACCTCGCTGCCTGCCCTTTTATCCGCCTGGTACTCTGATGATCCTTGATATCCTTGATCGGGGTTTGGAGTCCTATCAGCTCACCTGGCAGGCGATGCGGCAAATGACTGACCAGCGAAACTCGGATAGCCACGATGCCCTCTGGATCGTTGAACATCCTCCTGTCTTTACCCTTGGTCAAGCGGGCAAAGAAGAACATCTCATCAATCCTGGTCGAGGCATTGAACTGGTTCGCTCCGATCGTGGTGGCCAGATTACCTTTCACGGCCCCGGTCAAATTGTTTGCTACATGCTACTCGACCTGCGTCGTCGCAACCTGCATGTTCGCGCCCTTGTCGATCTTGCCGAGCGAGGTATCATACAGACCCTCCATGACATGGGTATCTCAGCTTCGACACGCAAGGAAGCCCCTGGTGTTTATGTTGAAGGACGCAAAATTGCTTCGCTCGGATTTCGAATACGGCGCGGCTGCAGTTACCATGGACTGGCGTTGAATGTGGCGATGGATCTTGAACCTTTTCAAGCCATCAATCCCTGTGGCTACCCCGGACTGATCATGACGGATGTTTATCGTGAGCAGAAACAAAAAGCAGATGACATCCCTGCATTGATGAACTATTGTCGCTGTGCTCTACTGCAATCACTCACAAGCCTTTTGGCATAACCTTCAAACATGATCATACTGGATTATGTAACTTTTCGATCATGAGGACCCTCGCATGAGTGCTCATCTGGAACCCGGACATAAACAACGTGGTGCCGATAAGGTTGCCCGAATTCCCGTCAAAGTGATCCCAACGGAAAAGTTGCCCCGCAAGCCTGACTGGATCCGTGTCAAAGTCGGTAATCCTGGCGAAATTGAACGAATTCGTACCATTTTGCGCGCCCAGAAATTACACACCGTCTGTGAAGAAGCAGCCTGCCCCAATCTTCCGGAATGTTTTGGCCATGGCACGGCCACCTTTATGATCCTTGGCGATGTTTGTACGCGACGCTGCCCATTCTGTGATGTTGCCCATGGTCGCCCCCTTGCTATGGACCCTGAAGAGCCCAACCGACTTGCTGAAACAGTTGAGGCTCTCGGCCTGCGCTATGTCGTTATTACATCGGTTGATCGGGATGACCTCATGGATGGTGGTGCCAGTCAGTTTAGTGCCTGTATCCAGGCCATTCGGCAAAAGCACCTGAATACACTGATCGAGATTCTGGTTCCCGATTTTCGTGGCCGAATGGACGAAGCGTTATCCAGCCTGCAACACGCCCTCCCGGATGTGTTCAATCACAACCTGGAAACGGTTCCTCGACTTTATCGTGCCGTGCGTCCGGGTTCCGACTATGCCTTCTCACTCAACCTGCTGCAGACATTCAAGAAACGTAACCCGGGAATTCCAACCAAATGTGGCATCATGGTTGGAATTGGGGAAACCGAAGAAGAGGTCTATCAGACCCTGCAGGACATGCGCAGCCATGAAGTCGATCTGGTAACCATTGGTCAGTACCTACAACCGTCCCGGGAACACCTGCCGGTAGAACGTTTTGTTCATCCGGACGAATTCAAGCGCTACAGCGATTATGGGCAGAAACTGGGATTCAGTCACATCGCCTCGGGGGCCATGGTGCGTTCATCCTACCATGCTGATGCTCAGTTCAAGGCGCAGAAAGCCAGTGTCAATTCCATCGATTAATGCGAATGAATATCGATAGATGCCACTGGAGTTGAGGGCCTGCTGAAATGGTCGAAGCTGGATTTGACGTTTGGTAAATGAGTAACGGCATTTTGTGATACCCAAACGACCTATCACGAAAAAGCGGAAAAAGATTTCAAATCCCGGCTGCGAATGCTGGCCTCTCCCGTGTGTGAAGAAGTCGGATGTTTCTGACCATCAGGCACTTGAATAGGATGTATATGGCTGGGGATTGTACGCAGCCTGCCAGGGTGGACAAAAGAGAATGCGGCCATTATTGTTGACAACATATCAAGCCTAGTTGGTTTTAGACGCAGCTTTGGGACTGTTCAAGGTTATACTTTAACAATCAACGCACGCGCATGGAAAGAATGATGGTGTCCATAGACAGGCTGGCCTTATGAGTCTGTTAAAGAAGGCTATAGCATTGTACTGAATGGATCAATATCCTGTTTTTTGCAATAAATATTCCGAATGATGGCAGTGATTAGTAACTTAGAAAGGAGCGTCATGCGAATTTCAGACCGAGCCGTAGCAATCTTAATCAAACTTGCTAAAACCCACTTTGGGGATAAAGTTCAAGTTCGCCTGTTTGGGTCTCGCACTGATGACGAGGCCAAAGGTGGCGATATAGATATCCAGATTATTGCCCCAGAGTCATCCTATCGAGATGAGATTTCCTTTTTGGTCGCCGTTGAGCAGCAACTCGATGAGCGCGTTGATTTGCGCGTTCAGCGCGGTAGTAACTTATTGATTGATGATTTGGCCATACAGGAAGGAATTCTACTCCATGGATCAAAGTAGCTCTATTGCCATTCTAAAGTCAAAAATCGAAGTAACGGCATACGTTGCAGATAGACTGGCTTACTCGATAACGAAAGCCAGACGACTTGATCTTGATCCGCTAAGTATGAACAAATTGGCTGTTTTATCTGATGATGAAATGGAAGTCATTGATGCGTATTTATTCAGATATGGATCTTTGGTTTGCAATATCCAGGACGCCATATTTAAATCCATCGGTGAGGTTGAGCAAGAGCATGTATCAACTATGAGTAATCGCGATAAGACAAACCTTATGGAACGCCTTGGAGCACTTCCGTCGGCTGAAGAGTTTTCGTCTCTGGCCGTTCTTAGAAATAGGCTCATGCACGATTACCCAGAGGAGATGCAAAAGCATCTGGATCGGATTAATTTCATTACCAGCGAATCTCCCAGGCTGGTGGAAATTTTTCTCGGAATAGCAAAGTATGCCGAAAAATTTAATATCTACATTTTGATGGAAGGATTGACACATCTACCAAAACTTAAGCCCCACAGTCAAACACCATAGCCCTGTTTATGATCGGAGCCAGTCAGTAACACAGGGCAGGCTCTAATAGGCGTTTGGATGAGCCCAAGGCGTATGATGGAATCGAAGTGCACATTTTTTGTTTTTTTCTCAGACCTTCCTGACTTACAGATTTAGCAATGATGTCCGCGTGCAGTGTCGGAGAGATGACAAAGGTGGCCATGGTGAACATACAGGGCCAAAATTCCTTAGCGACACTTTTTGCATCTTGGGCTCCTAGTTTGGCATTACGAACTCAGATTAGCAGCGAAGATACATGGATCAATGCCACTCGTCGCATCGGTAACCAGAGTTCGTATTGAGCATGAGCAAACAGTGCATTATTCCGTGCCCGGCCGCCGCTGAATCAGGTTTCGGAGCATCGGGCCCAACCATAACCCGACACTCATTGCCAGAATAAACAGCCAAGACCCGAGTGGCCCATGCAGGGTAACCATCAAACCAGGTCCTGGACAAAGTCCAGACAGTCCCCAACCCACGCCAAACAACGCCGCCCCAAGAATCAGTATGGGCTCAACCGCTTTACGGTTGCTCAAATCCGCTTCATCACCAAGAAAGGTACGCTGGCGTTTTTTCATCCAGGCAAATGCAGGCGCCGCAACTGTAATGGCACTGACCATAACCACGGCAAGGGCGGGATCCCAATGCCCCGTCACATCCAGAAAATGACGAATGTTCATCGGGTTGGTCATCCCCGAGAGCAAAAGTCCCACGCCAAAGAACAAACCTGCCAAAAAAGCCAGCATTCGATGCTGAAATGCAACCTTCATCACCCCAATACTCCATGATCCTGCAAAAAGACGGTGAGCATGGCAAAAAGCATAAAAATAACGGTCGCTAGCATTGATCGTGGCGAGGCATTGGCATTCCCACAGACACCATGTCCACTGGTGCACCCAGAACCCCAGGAAGTACCGATACCAACCAGCAAACCAGCCACAATCAGAACGGGATTGCTAGCCAGCATCACCGCAGGTTGCTGTGCGCCCCAGAGTACGGCTGGAAGTAGCAACCCCGCCAGAAATGCCAGGCGCCACTGGAATTGACCTGGATGCAAACGCAGGCTCTCACCCCAGATTGAGCTGATTCCCGCGATCTGACCCATGCCAAGAGCCAGGAGCGCTGCTGAGGCACCAATCAATGCACCGCCCGCTGCCTGAACAAGTAGATGAACCATGACTCAAGCCCGACTAAGAATACTACGAAAATCAGCATCATCCTTCTGCAGGGCTGCAGGCAACGATTCAATCAAGGCAGCGCGCACCCGCAATTTTGTTGCCACATAAGCCCGGCGATCCAGCTTTGCCAAACTCGCTGCGATGTCCTGGGCCGCTTCGTTCAACTGTTCTACCTCAACAATACGATCAATAAAACCACCAGCCTGTGCAGCCTCAGGTTGGAATATCTCAGCCTGGATCATGGCGCGCTGAAACACTGTGGGCAACAACCGGGCACGACAAAGCTCTACAGCTGTATAAGGAACAGGCAAACCAATGGCAACTTCATTAGCGCCATATTTGAATGCACCATGAACACCTATACGAACATCCGCCGCCATCACCAGAAAAACACCCATGGCCAAGGCGTGGCCAGTTGATGCCACCACAACAGGTAATGGCAAAGCTGCCAGTCTTGCTGACAAGGCAAAGCCGCCATTGAGCATGCGCATGGCAGCATCCCCACCACCGCGCAAGGTTGGAAGATCAAACCCTGCTGAAAACACGCCCGGCCGGCCTGTAAGCAAAACGACAGCCTGATCCTGTTCAGCCTGGTCAAGCGCCTGGCCAAGTGCCTGGATCATGGTTTCCGACATAACATTAGCCTTACCATCATCAAGCGTAATCCGGGCAACTCCATGTTCAAGGGCATAGCTGATTGGGGCATTCATGATTCTTCTCCAGACCGACAAGGGAACTGATATGTATTGACCCTGTCAACTTGTATTTTGATCTTTATTTTCAGTTCTCCTTTCGCGATCACATCCATGCATAGGTTGCAGAGCAGGCGGCATTCCGACGGTTGATCAGTCTGATATGCG
>JAJZUM010000073.1 GCA_021848605.1 Pseudomonadota bacterium
CGGCAACGTTCAACACCTGATTGAAATACGCTTGGATTGTGATGGGGATTGCCTGTTGCTCCTCGTTGAACAACAGGGTGGAATTGCCTGTCATACAGGCCGTGAAAGCTGCTTTTATCGAGTACTTAACCCAAAAAATGACTGGGTTGATACAGACCCGGTGCTCATACCCAGTGAGGCCCTCTATGGACGTTCTTGAACAATTACAGAACACACTTCAGGCACGATTGAATGCAGACCCGGCAACATCTTATGTAGCTCAGTTATACCACAAGGGTATGAATACACTGCTCAAGAAAGTGGGTGAAGAATGTGCCGAAACGCTCATTGCAGCCAAAGATGCCGAGAACTCCGGGAATCATGATGATCTGGTCTATGAGATGGCTGATCTCTGGTTCCATAGCATGGCACTCCTTACCTATTGTCGGGTTGATTACAAGGATGTTTTGCAGGAACTGGCGCGCAGGTTTAATATGTCCGGACTGGAAGAGAAAGCGCAAAGAACATCCTCTGCCAGCCAAGGCGATCTTGACCACACCCAATCATAACCACACTGATAGGAGAGCCGTGATGCTGGGAAATTTGAGTATCGTCCACGTACTGCTTTTACTGCTGATTGTTGCCATGGTTTTTGGAACCTCTCGCCTGAAAAATCTTGGACGCGACCTTGGTGGAGCCATTCAAGGTTTCAAGGAAGCTATGCGCGAAGGCGAACAGCAGAGCCATACAACCCAAACTCCATCGGCCAAACTGACTGCCCACGAAGCCGATACCATCACACCTGTACGTCCTGCGGAATCCGAAAGTGAACGTACAAACCGTCCAGGCTGACAGGCTGGGCCATGTTTGATTTCGGATTCGGTGAGATCCTGCTGCTGGCAGTGGTTGCCCTTGTCGTACTGGGTCCTGAAAAAATGCCGCATGCTGCCCGAATGGCCGGGGCATGGCTTGGTCGTCTGCGACGCACTGTTGCAGAAATCCAGTCTGAACTGGAACAGGAGGTAGCGATTCAGGAAATGCGCAATGAGTTGAAGAAACAGCTCGACTCTGCTTCATCACTAGAGCTGCGTCAACAGCTACAGGCTCAACTTGAACTGGTAGAAAGTAATCTGAAAGCCTACAAACATACCCCTGCATCCGCACAATCCATTCTTCCGGACAAATCGCCTGATGCCTGAGCCCTTGCACGATCAGGAACAATCCTTTTTCAGTCATCTGGACGAGTTGCGTCGCAGATTGATCCGTGGCATTGTTGCCTGTCTAGTGACCTTTGCATTATTGGTATGGCACGCCAACGATCTTTTTCAAATGCTGTCTGCTCCGTTGATCGCGCTTTTGCCCCCTGGCTCACATTTGATTGCTACCGATTTAACCTCTCCTTTCATGGCGCCCTTGCGACTAAGTTTCATGGTTGCCTTGTTTGTGAGCATGCCCTATCTGCTTTTTGAGCTTTGGGGATTTATTGCCCCCGCTCTGTATCAGCACGAAAAACGCATTGCTATTCCACTACTGACCAGTTCGATTCTGCTTTTCTACACCGGAGTGGCATTTGCTTATCGCCTGATTCTTCCCACAGTCCTGCACTTCTTTACCCATATTGGGCCATCTCAAGTGGCGATCATGGCCGATATGAATCACTATCTCGATTTCACCCTGAAATTTTTCCTGGTGTTTGGATTAGCCTTTGAAATTCCGGTAGGAACGTTCCTGCTCATATGGAGCGGACTTACAACCGTTGAATCACTGACGGCCAAAAGACGCTACGTCATCGTCGGCAACTTTTTTGCAGCCATGTTCCTGGCGCCACCTGACGCATTCTCGATGCTGATGCTGGCCATTCCCATGTGCCTTATGTTTGAAGCGGGACTATGGGCAGGTCGCTGGGTGAAAAGAAACGAAGAAAAACGTTTGAATGAGCTGCCCTGAAGGAACAAATGCAGGCATTGCGCTTGAATAACCCGTTTCCATAATATTCCATCATAGGAGACGGGTTATTAAGCGTATGGTTGAGCAAAATGGCCGCGCAACCTCGGGTGCTTTCCTAATATCCCAATCTTTTCAGGGGTAGGCCCGAGTAGTTCACCAGTCCAGGCTAATGCTTGGTGGATGCTGGTGGATTTATGGCAAGCAACTCAACCTTGAAGATTAGTGTTGCGTTGGGAGGAATAGGTCCAGCCCCATTCTCGCCATATGCCAATGATGCCGGGACATAAAACTCGTAGATACTACCCACGGACATATGCTGCAATCCTTCAGTCCAGCCTGGAATGACTTCATTCAATTGAAAACTGGCAGGCTCATGACGTTCATAAGAACTATCGAAAATCTGTCCAGATATCAGCTTACCTTCGTAATTAACCTTGACGGTATCGGTAGGTTTTGGATGGGGACCTTGCCCCGAACGAATGACCCGATACTCCAGACCATCGGCAAGACGCTTGACACCGGGTTCAGATGCCTTTTTGGCCAGAAACTGATCACCCACAGACTTGTTGGTTGCCGCTTCTTGGTCATGCTCGGCACGCATTTTTTGAACCACGCGGTTGCGGAGCTGTTCAAGAGTGGCCTGCATCTGCTCGCGCGTCATAGCAGGATTGGCTTTGGCATAGGCATCTTTGAAACCGCGCATAAAAGAATCAACATTCAGGTCAGGGATCCGCTCCGCATTGCCCTGCCCCATCATGAAGCCCAGTGAATAGCCAACCTGTTGATCGGTCGTCATTGCTGGAGCAGCCAAAGCAGACCCTGCATAAAGACACACGGCCATCCCAAGCGTGCTGCGAAGCATTCTCATCGATATTCTCCAAATCCATCAGTGATTGTTATGTAAGCGAGCAAAAGAATAACCCTAGGATGAAATATCTGCCATCAACAATTCGTTTTTAGCAACAAAATAACATCATATTGACTCAGGACAAACAAATGAGGGTAGCAAACTTCTCGCTTTTTTTCTCGGTTTCGTATAATTTTGGCATTGGCACAACCATAAAGAGGATGTGATATGTCAGCTGATAATGCCGCCGCCAAAGGCAAATCCGTATCGGACAAGAAAGGCGCCAAACCTGCCGAGAAAACACTTATGGACCTGGAACAACAATTGAACAAGATTCAAAGCAAACTGGAAGACACCCGTAAAAAAGCCCAGAAAGAATATGAGCAACTTTTGCAACGCGTGCAAAAACATGCTGCCAAGCTGGAAAAAGAGCTGACTGAACGGCTGAAGAAACAACTTGAAAATATCAAGGACAAGAACATCAAACAGCAGATTCGTGAAGCCACCGATGAAGCGCTTAAAGAAATCAAGATGGTTTTGAATCTGGCCAAGGAAGACCTCAAGCAAGCCCAAAAACTTTTGCTTGAGCTTCAAAAAAAGAGCAAAATTACTGATTACTTCAAGTCTGCCATTCAAAGTGGAAAGAAAGTAGCGGGCAAGACCGAAAGCAAGGCTCAGGCTGCAGTGACCCGTGTCGCTCAAAAAGCTGTCCAGGTCTCTGAAACCGTGAAGGAAACCGTTAAAGAAACGGTTAAGGAAGCGGTAAAGGAAGCTGTTGATGTCGTGCATGCTGTAGAAGCTGCAGCAAGCCCGGCAGCTCCCAAAGCCCCAGCGCGTGCAAGCCGCGCCCGTAGCAGCGCGTCAACAACTGCTCCTAAGGCGGCTGCAACGCCCAAGCCAGCGGTAACTCGTACTCGCAAGCCTGCTGCGACCAAAACAGCTGCCAAGCCCGCCGCTGAAACAGCCCCTGCAGATGAAAAGATTCTGAATCCGCAAACTGATTTAGGCTTGTCTCCTCAAGATAAAGCCTGATCAACCGCATCAGAACGCAGCCGACTTGCCTCTAGCAATTCTGAGGCGAGTCGGTTGAGTAATGTGGTGGCCTCAAGGCATTGTTCATTGCCCAGTGCAAGCTGATGCACATAGGCATGCCAATTTTGTCGAATAGCAGTACTTTCATCAGCAAAGCTCATTGGGCATTTCCAGAGTTTGTCATGCAATTGGGCAAGCTCAACCTGCATAGCCTGGATAAGAGTCTTTTCCATGACATCATTCCAAGTTTTCCAGACCTCTTCACCCAACTCTTGGTAATGGGCAATCTTTTGCTGCAACACCTTCAGTTTGTTATGATAAGAACGATAAAATTCTTCTCCAACCTGCATCAGCATACGCACATCAGCAATATCCACACAGCGTTGATGATGGCCAGCAAAAGCCAGTGCTGCCAGTAAAGCTGGACGCATGGCGAACTGTCGCTCAAACTGTAGCGACCAACCATGAAAAGATGTCCTGCTCCATACAGAGAGAACATATTCCCAAAGCGGGGTTTCCAACGTTGGCTTTTCAGGCTGCATGATGTCATAAGCGGAAATTTGTGTACCATTGTGGTATGTTATACGGACTGTTGCAAGCAATCATCTCATCGTATTTTATGCTCGAACTCAAACAGGCCACACTTCGAAGAGGAACACGTTGTCTTTTTCAACACGCAGACGTACGCCTTTTTCCTGGGTGGCATGTCGGACTCTGTGGTGCAAATGGCACTGGAAAATCCAGCCTTATGGCCGTCCTTCTCGGTACCCATCAGCTTGATCATGGTGATGTACGTTTCCCGCCCGGCTGGCGTTTTGCCAGCATGAATCAAGAAATTCCTGCCACCGATCAAAGTGCTCTGGATTTTGTGCTTGATGGCGACACCGAATTCCGTAGCCTGCAAAGGCGTATTGCCAGCGCTGAAGAACATCCTCAGTCACAGGCACCTGAAATACTGGCTGAACTGGCTCAGGCCCATGCAGACTTTGCGGCCCTCGATGGATTCTCTACCCCAGCACGTGCGGCAACGCTGATGGCCGGCCTTGGATTTGGACAAAATCAACTTTCATTGCCCATCCGTTCCTTTTCCGGTGGTTGGCGTATCCGTCTTGGGCTTGCCCGGGCACTCATGTGCCGCTCTGACATCCTGCTCCTCGACGAACCTACCAACCACCTGGATCTCGATGCATTGCTTTGGCTGGAACAATGGCTTAAATCCTACCCTGGTCTTTTACTGCTCATTGCTCATGATCGGGATTTTCTCGATGGGGTCTGTGATCATATCATTACCATTGAACATGAGACCCTGACGCTTTATACCGGCAACTACAGCAGCATGGAGCTCAGCAGGTCCGAGCATCGTTTACAACGTGAACAGCAACGACAGCGCGTCGCCGCTGAACGCGCTCATCTTGAATCGTTCATCAATCGTTTTCGCGCCCAAGCCACCAAAGCACGCCAAGCACAGAGCAGGATCAAGCGTCTTGAGCGTCTGGAAGAAATTGCCCCTCTACAGGAAGAATCACCCTTTCGATTCCAGTTTCTTGCCCCTGAACGCATGCCTGTACCACTGGTTAATTTGGATCACGTCACGATTGGCTATGCCTCCACGACTATTCTGCATGACGTCAATATGCAACTTAATCCCGGCGACCGAATCGGCATCCTTGGCCATAATGGTGCCGGCAAGTCTACCCTGCTTAAAGTGGTGGCGGGTGCGCTTCTCCCCGAATCAGGCAAGCGCACTCTGGCACCGGATATACGCATTGCCTATTACCATCAACATCAACTCGAAGCCTTTGCCGATGAAGACACACCATTGCTCAGTCTACAGAGACGTGCTGCTGGAAAATCTGAAGTCGAGCTTCGCACTTTTCTGGGACGTTTTGGATTTGGTGGAGACCGTGTTCTCGAACCCTGTAAACGCTTTTCAGGGGGTGAGCGAGCTCGATTAGCGCTTGCATTATGTGCGTGGACACAACCACACGTTCTGTTACTTGATGAACCGACAAACCACCTCGACATTGAAATGCGCCTTTCTCTGGCACTTGCCCTGCAAGAGTTCAGCGGTGCACTCGTTCTGATTTCACACGACCGATCCTTGCTCAGCAGTTGTTGCGATACTTTATGGCTGGTCGAAAATCAGACATGTCTGGCTTTTGACGGTGATCTGACCGACTACGCCAGCCGGGCAAAACAGGGCCACACTGATGAATCCATGAACGACCGGCCGAAGTCCTCTGTGCTACGTAAAGACCAGAAAAGACTGGAGGCTGAACAGCGTCAACAATTAAGACCCCTTCGCCAGAAGTTGCAACATGCCGAGCGAATCATGGAGCAACTTCAGTGCAAATATCAGCAGGTTCAGGATCGCTTGCACGACCCGAACATTTATCTTGCTGAAAACAAAGCAACCCTGCTTCTTGCAATGTCCGAAAGCGAATCCCTTCGCCAGCAACTGGATGTGCAGGAACAGCTATGGCTTGAACTCTCCGAGGCCATCGAACATGCCTCAATCTGATCTTCTTTGCCGTCCACATTGTGGCGCCTGCTGTATAGCGCCTTCCATCACTCAACCATTCTGGGGCATGCCCCATGGAAAACCGGCAGGTATGGCCTGTGTACATTTGAATACAGCCATGCAATGCCGGCTTTTTCGGGATGTACGCCGTCCTGCGTGCTGTTCAGGTCTTCATCCCGAAATAGCCATGTGTGGCTCAAACCGGGAAGAGGCCCTTGTTTTTCTTAGACATCTGGAGCAGGCAACCCTGCCAGGAGTACCCTAATGACCTCCATCAGTATCCAACGTGCTGCATTTCCCTTAACCCGTTTGCGGCGCAACCGCTACCAGGATTTTCGACGACGGCTTGTGAGAGAGACCTCCATTGGAGCAGAGGATCTGATCTATCCTGTGTTTGTGCTTGATGGTAGCAATCGCCGCGAGATGGTACCTTCCATGCCCGGTGTTGAACGTCTTTCCATTGACCAACTTGTCAAAGATGCCCGTCATTGGTACGAACAGGGACTTCCTGCCCTAGCGCTATTCCCCGTCGTTGACCTATCCCTCAAATCACTTGAAGCCGAGGAGGCCTGGAATCCGGCAGGGCTGATCCAACGCTGCATTCAATGCTTAAAAGATGCTCTGCCAGACTTGGGCATTATTACCGATGTCGCCCTCGATCCTTACACCAGTCACGGGCAGGACGGCATTGTTGATGAGCGTGGCTTTGTACTCAATGACCAAACAACCGAAGCATTGGTTCGACAAGCACATTCCCATGCTCGTTCAGGTGCAGATATTGTCGCACCTTCCGACATGATGGATGGACGTATTGGCGCCATTCGCAGCATGCTGGAAAAAGAGGGGTTTGTACATACCGGAATTCTCGCCTATTCAGCAAAATACGCCTCAGCTTATTATGGTCCATTCAGAGATGCCGTTGGTTCAGCAGCCCAGCTCAAAGGCGGTAGCAAGGTTAGTTATCAGATGGATCCCGCTAATCGTATGGAAGCATTACACGAGGTGGGTCTTGATTTGGCTGAAGGTGCAGACATGATTATGGTCAAACCAGGCATGCCCTATCTGGATATCGTTCGTGAGGTCAAAAACCAATTTCAGGTACCAACTCTGGTATATCAGGTCAGCGGTGAATACGCCATGCACAAGGCGGCCGCGCAGGCTGGCTGGCTTAATGGCGAGGCAGTCATGCTCGAGTCGCTGCTGTGCATCAAAAGAGCTGGTGCGGATGCAATCCTCACCTATTTTGCCAAGGACATGTTAGATTATCTGGCACGTTAAGCTGGTGTGATGGATGACAGAGGTCCACTGTGGATGACACACATATTGATCTGAATAATCCTGCCTTTTATTTAAACCGGGAACTCAGCATTCTGGAATTCAATCGAAGGGTGCTGGCCCAGGCACGTGATTCGATTCATCCACTTATGGATCGATTTAACTTTCTTATTATTTTTTCCCGTAATCTTGATGAGTTTTTTGAAATACGTGTTGCCGGACTCAAACAGCAAATCCGTCTGAACCGGGCGAGTCCGGGACCTGATGGACTGCTTCCCCAAGAAGTTCTGCAGAAAATTGGTGAAATTTGCCATACCGCGGTTGATGAACAATACCGGTTACTTAATGACGATCTTTTGCCTGCCCTAGCTGCTGAAAATATTCGTTTCTTGAGGCGTGAAGAACTGAGTGAAGCTCAGACCAATTGGGTCAAGAAATACTTTCGGGAACAGGTCATGCCTGTATTGACTCCGATCGGACTTGACCCCGCACATCCTTTCCCTCGACTGGTCAACAAAAGCCTCAATTTCATTGTTTCTCTGGAAGGAAAGGATGCCTTTGGGCGGCAAATCGAGCTGGCTGTCGTACCCGCTCCCCGCTCTTTGCCGCGCGTTGTCCGGCTTCCCGATGAACTTACCGAAGGTGGCGATCACCATATCCTGCTCTCATCCATTATCCATGAGCATGTGTCTGAACTGTTCCCTGGCATGACTGCAACTGGATGCTACCAATTCAGGGTCACCCGAAATGCCGACCTTGCTCTTGATGAAGATGAAGTTGAAGATCTTGCTTCAGCCCTTAAAGGGGAACTACTGTCACGACGTTATGGTAATGCCGTGCGTCTTGAGGTTGCAGACAACTGTCCACAGCAGATTCGGGAATATCTGCTGCGCAAGTTTTCCCTGGATGAACAGGATCTGTACCAGGTGAACGGACCGGTAAACCTTGCCCGACTCTGGCTGAGCATGGATCGCCCTAGACTCAAGTATGCACCCTTTACCCCTTCCATTCCTGAGAATCTGCAAAAAGCAGAAAACTATTTTGAGGCCTTGCGAATCAAGGATGTTCTCCTCATGCATCCTTTTCAGTCCTTCACTCCAGTGATTGAATTACTTCGCCAGGCTGCTCAAGACCCTCAGGTTCTAGCGATCAAGCAAACACTTTACCGTACCGGGCCAGATTCAGAAGTGGTTCAAGCTCTAGCTGAGGCCGCACGAAATGGTAAAGAGGTTACCGCAGTCATTGAATTGCGTGCACGCTTTGATGAAGCATCCAACATTGAAGTCGCCAATGTGCTGCAAGAGGCCGGAGCGATCGTTGTCTACGGTATTGTTGGCTATAAAACCCATGCCAAGATGATTCTCATCGTACGTCGTGAGAAAAGCCGGCTAGTTCGCTATGTTCATCTCGGTACCGGCAACTACCATGCGGCCAATGCCCGACTTTATACCGACTACTCCCTGATGACCGCCAATCCTGATCTCTGTGATGATGTTGCTAAGATTTTTCAGGAGTTAACCGGCATGGGACGTACTGCCCGGCTGAAAAAACTCTTTCATGCCCCATTTACCTTGCAGAACCAGCTACTTTCGATGATTGAAGATGAGATAACCCGGGCACATCAAAATCAACCCGCTCATATTATCTTCAAGTGCAATGCGTTAACTGAGCGCCAAATCATGCATGCCCTGATTCGCGCTTCGCGTGCCGGTGTTCGGGTCGATCTGATTGTCCGTTCGGTATGCTGCCTGCGTCCCGGAATTCCCGGTGTGACAGAAAATATTCATATCCGCTCAGTTCTTGGAAGATTCCTCGAACATACCCGTATTTACTACTTTGCCAATGGTGGTAATCCGCGTATTTACTGCTCAAGTGCAGACCTGATGGATCGTAATCTTATATCTCGGGTTGAAACCTGCTTTCCCATAGAGGATGAAAAGCTGCAGCGGCGTATTATCCGGGAAGGATTACAGGCCTATCTTCAGGATAATCGTCAGGCCTGGAGTCTCCACGCTGATGGCAGCTGGGCAGCTGCCTTGGCTATGGATGAGGTCCTTCCTGCCCAGACCTGGTTACTTGACCGTCTCTCCCGCTAACCTTTATCAAGAAGTAAAAAGCTTATGGCTCAATATATCTATACCATGAATCATGTCAGCAAGATTGTTCCCCCAAAAAGGGAAATTCTCAAAGACATTTCTCTCTCATTTTTTCCCGGTGCAAAAATAGGTGTTCTCGGTCTGAATGGTGCCGGTAAATCAACATTGCTCAGAATTATGGCCGGGATTGATCAGGATATTCAAGGTGAAGCACGTGCTCAACCTGGTATCAAAATTGGCTATTTACCTCAGGAACCGCAACTAGATGGCAACAAGGATGTACGCGGTAACGTTGAAGATGGGGTTCGAGAGGCTATTGATGCGTTGCAGGCACTGGACGCTGTTTTTGCTGCCTATGCCCAGCCCGACGCCGATTTTGATCAACTTGCCAAAGATCAGGAGCGGCTGGAGGGGATTATCCAGGCATGGGATGCACATAACCTCGACCATCGTCTTGAACAAGCTGCAGATGCCTTACGTTTACCACCATGGGATGCCGCCGTTGATCGTTTATCAGGAGGTGAACGTCGTCGTGTTGCGCTGTGCAGGTTGCTGCTGTCACGCCCAGACATGCTTTTACTGGATGAACCTACCAACCATCTTGATGCCGAGTCGGTGGCATGGCTGGAGCAATATCTAAAAGAATTTTCCGGAACGATTGTCGCTATTACCCATGATCGTTATTTTCTGGACAACGTCGCCGAATGGATCCTAGAGCTCGACCGGGGACATGGCATTCCCTGGCACGGTAATTATTCCAGCTGGCTGGAACAGAAAGAAGCCCGTCTTGAGCAGGAGGAACGTAGCGAGGAGGCGCATACCAAAGCACTTAAGCGTGAGCTGGAGTGGGTGCGCCAGAATCCCAAAGCGCGCCAGGCCAAGAGTAAAGCACGTATGGCCGCTTATGAAGAACTGGCGAGCAAGGAGTTTCAGAAACGTAACGAAACTCAGGAAATCTATATACCCCCTGGACCTCGTCTCGGTGAAAAAGTTCTGGTTGTTGATGGACTTTCCAAGAGCTTTGGCTCCCGCCTCCTCTACAGCGATCTTTCTTTTCAAGTACCTCGTGGAGCCATTGTAGGAATTATTGGTCCTAATGGCGCAGGGAAAACCACGCTTTTTCGCATGATCACCGGTGTTGAACAACCAGATACTGGTCGTATCGAACTTGGTGAAAGTGTACAGGTGTGTTATGTCGGACAGATTCGCGAGCACCTTGATGACAAAAAAACCGTGTGGGAAGAAGTCTCGGGTGGGCTCGACATCCTCAAGGTGGGTGATTTTGAAATGCCTTCCCGAGCTTACTTGGGACGATTCAATTTCAAGGGATCTGATCAGCAGAAACGGGTGGGGGATCTTTCCGGAGGAGAGCGCAACCGTTTGCAACTGGCCAAAACTCTGCAGGCGGGTGCCAACCTGATCCTTCTTGACGAACCATCCAATGACCTGGATGTGGAAACTTTGCGTGCACTCGAAGACGCTCTGCTTACCTTCCCAGGGGTAGCCATGGTTGTCTCACATGATCGCTGGTTCCTTGACCGAATCGCAACCCATATTCTGGCATTTGAAACAGATGGCGTTGAATGGTTCGAAGGCAATTACAATGACTTCGAAACCTATCAGAAACAAAAACATGGTTCATTACAACCCACCCGCATGAAATATCGCAGTATTCAGTCTTGACGGTACTGAACCAGCAAAACCTGTAAATGCTCAACCGTACGGTGCAAGGAGGACAAAGCCTCCTGCACCTCTGAGGTAGAACGGCTGCTGTCCTGAATCAGCCGGGACATCTGGTCCATGGATATGCGCACTTGTGCTTTTTCGGCAACCTGCTCCATGGCAGAGGCGTTGATCGAGCCCGCCATCTGGCTGACCAGAACAGAACCTTGCTCGATCCAGGCAAAACTATCCAATGTCTGCTGCATAAGTTCCTGCTGACGAGTAACTTCATGGACCGATTGTCTCATTTCATCGGCAGCACGGCTTGAACGGGTCTGGATGTCCTGAACCATGCGGGTAATATCCGCTGTACTCTGCCCCGTACGGTTTGCCAATGTTCGAACTTCGTCAGCAACAACGGCAAAGCCCCGTCCTGCTTCGCCGGCACGCGCCGCTTCAATGGCCGCATTAAGTGCAAGCAAATTGGTCTGGGCAGCAATCTCGGCAATCACCTGGGTTACCATACTGATCCCTTGAGCAGCCTCATTCAAACCCGCCATATCATCTGAAAAGCCTTGAACCATTCTTGCCAGTTCACTAAACGAGTCAACGCTTTGTTCTACCTGCTTGCCCCCTGATTGAACCCGATCAAGCGACTGATGTGCCGCAGCATCAGCCTGACTCGCCGAAACAGACACCGACTCAACAGACTGTGTTACTTTTCGGACGGCCATACTGACCTGACTGATGGCACTTTCCTGGCTTTGTGAATGATTTTTGAGGTCTGATAAAGCACCTTCCACCACTTCTTCCTCATGGATCAAGTGGCTGGATGCATCCCGAATCTGCATGATCATATAGAGAAGGCTGGCTTGCATACTGGCAAGATGTGCCAACAGCATACCCGCGTCATCGTCACGATAAACATCAATGGGAGTATTAAGATTGCCTCGGGCAATTGCTTCGAAACAGCGCATGGCTTCAATAAGTGAACGACCCACGGTTGCTTGCATGAACCAACTGCTAATCATGGCCATAAGGACTGCCGCCAGAGATCGG
>JAJZUM010000074.1 GCA_021848605.1 Pseudomonadota bacterium
TCTGGCAGCCAGATCATTAACCAGTGGCAGTTGCAAACAGCCCACTCACAGACTTCGAGCAGCATTCACCTGATCAAGGGCCAGTATTACCCGGTTCATATCGGCTATTTTCAAGGACCAGGTCTCTCGACTATGGAGCTTGCCTGGACACCCAGCTCGACGGGAACTACGTCCATCATTCCCTCCACCAACCTGGCCTACTGTGCGGCTAATCCCCTCAGTGGCTTCAGTGTATCCGCAGGTACTTATGCCAGCACCTGCAGTCCGACCCAAGTCACGATTACGGCATTGGGCAATACAGGTCAACCTGACACGACCTGGACTGGGACCCTTGCCCTCACGACCTCATCAGGACACGGCGACTGGTCTCTTGTTCGTGGCAATGGCACGCTGACGCCCGGAGCTACTGACTCGGGGAGCGCATCCTATACGTTTGCCGCTGGGGATAATGGCAGCGTAATTCTGAATTTGAGCGATAGCCATGCTGACAATTTAACCGTTCATGTCAGTGCCCAAAACTATTCTGGCCAGAGCAATCCCATACAATTTCAGAACAATGCCTTTGTCATTCAGAGTGTTGACCCCTTGGGCGGTGACATTATTGCTGGCCGGCCGCACCAATTTCAGGTTCAGGCCATCAAACAGAATGGTTTAGGCGGAAGTTCCTGTGGGATAGCGACCCAGTATAATGGCAGCAAGAACCTACTGGCCTGGGTCACGCGCGCCGCACTCGATCCAGGTGGAACGGCACCAAGTATTAATGGCGTCAGTTTACCCAACACTGCACCATCCAATCCCAACCTCATGAATCTCAACTTCGTCAATGGCGTAGGAACGTTCTATCTCAACAGCAGCGATGTTGCCAATTTGTCGCTTAATCTAAGTGACAACACAGGAGGTTTTGCTCAGAATAATACTATTACGGGTAGCTCTTCAGTCTATGTCATTCGCCCATTTGGTTTTGCCATCGACTTCTCCAACAACCGCAGCAGTAACGGCCTCAAAGATGGTACATGGTCCTATGCTGACAGCTTGAGTGTTTCACCCTATTTCGTCAAGGCAGGGCAACCGTTTGCCATGACGGTACGCGCTGTTCAATGGGTCAGTGGTCAAAGTATCTCCACACCGTCAGATACGCCCAGCTCAGGCACCAACTTGCTTGGCAACCCGGTCACTGCGTCCTTTCAGGGAACTGCATCCCTTACTCCCGTTGAGCAACAGCCGGCCACCACAACTCCTGGAACACTCTCCATGAATCGTGTGGGTTCCTTTGTGTCTGGAACGACCACAACCAACCTGAGTTATTCGGATGTCGGCATTATTAATATCAATGCCCAAATGAGCAACTACCTTGGCAGTCCTTACACCATTGAGGGTCTGGCTCCCAATGTCGGGCGTTTTGTTCCGGATCATTATGTCCTCAATGCAGCTAATCTGACCCCAGCCTGTGGCAGCGGAAGTACAGGATTTACCTATATGGCGCAACCCATGAACATCAGCTGGTCCTTAATTGCTCAAAACGCCAGCAATCAACCGACCATGAACTACACAGGCAGCTGGTATACCCTGCCTTTGAACGGCATGCAAACACCTGGAATGCAGCTCAAGGCCGAGGATGCCAGTACATCGTCCACACCGCTCAGCAATCGCCTTAGTGTGGGTGCGATAAATGGTACTTGGACCAATGGCGTCTCATCGACACTCTCGACGACTGTAACGCTCAATGCAGCAGCAAATCCCGATGGAGCCTTCGACCATTTTCAACTGGGCCTGGCCGCCACAGATTCCGATGGCATTGGTTTGAATGGCTTGAACATGTCCAGCACAGGCACGACATTTGATTCCGTACTTTTGGGAACAACCAGTGAACGCTATGGACGCATCTGGCTGGGCGCCAGTAATGGCTCGGAATTGTTGCCCCTCGCTGTACCCGTCACCGCACAATATTACGTGAATCTCGGCAACAATCAGGGTGCTTTCGAGACCAATACACTCGATCAATGTACCCAGATTCCACTGACACCGGCTGCCTCCCCCAACTATGGCAACCTGAGCTTGTCTAATGCCACGGCTCCACTCACAACAACGTCTACATCGCCCTCTTATGTGAGCCCCTACAGCTCAACCCTGGTCAATGGTCAGACCCAGATTTCTCTTTCTGCACCCAAAGTTCCTGGTTCGATTGAGGTCTCTTTGCCCGGATTGGCAGCCTGGCTAAAACTTTATCCCTATCAGTGGAGTATTCCTGGCATAGGTTCCACGACGCCTGCGGCTTTGGCAACCTTTGGGGTTTATCAGGGACGGGCACCCATTATTTACTGGCGCGAACAATTTCGCTAGGGTGATTCATTTCCCTGACTTATGAATATCTGCCTTGATTAAATTTGTCACCTATTTGTCAACTCTTTTCTCCAGCTATCGTTAGTGAAGGCAGATTGGGAATGAGATAAACTATGTACTCATCTGCTTATGAGCTGGAGTTCGGTCAGGTGAAGACCGGTACGCATGAACATGCCATGGAACAGTTTCTGGCCAGTGTTGAACGTCGAGCTTTTTTTACGGCCCGGCTGGCAACTCGCCATGAACAGGATGCTTTGGACATTGTTCAGGACACCATGCTTCGGCTGGTTCGCTCTTATGCACATCGCCCCCAAGAGGAATGGCCTGCTCTCTTTAACCGAATTCTGCACAACCGCATGATGGACTGGCATCGCCAACAAACCCGTCAACGCCGCTGGATGTTCTGGGAACGTCCAGACTGGAAGGACGAAGAATCATCGGACTGGACCGATCAAGTCGTGAACTCCCGGGATGAAAATCCTGAGCGCCTTCTGGAGCAGGCCCGGGACATGGAAACCGTAAAATCTGCCCTTGAACAACTACCCTTCAGGCAGCAACAGGCATTTCTTCTGCGCATCTGGGAAGGTCTGGATATTGCTGCCTCAGCGGCAATCATGGAATGTAGTGAAGGGAGTGTCAAAACCCATTTATTTCGGGCACTTGCCAGTATGCGCAAAGCACTTGGAGAAGATCATGAATCCTAAGGCATCCGAGGATTGGCAGGACGCACTCAAACACACTCTGGATCGGGCTTCCCAGGATCTTTCCAACGAGCAGATTCAGCAATTGCGTACCATCCGCCAGCAAGCTGTGGCTGAAGCCAGAACACCGATTTCTCATTTTTTCTACAGAAAAAGCGTTTGGCTGTCACTATCCCTGGCCAGCATGGCTGCATGGCTGTTGGTATTAAATACGCCACACCATCCGGTGATGTCGCACCCGGCTGTCTCGACCGTTGCCATGCATTCCATGATCCCACCGAATGCTGACATCCCGATGCTCGAGGATATGCCTATGCTGGAAGCCCTTGGAGGCGACCATGCCTAAATATGCGATTCTGGGTATTCTGTTCGCTGTTGTGTCTCGTCCCTTGTTTTGTGCTGATGCTTCTGCCGGACAACCCTCAAAGGAATTCCTTCTCTATTTGGCGACCTACGGAGATTCCAAGGGTCGGGTATTTGACCCGAATGATTTACATCAGTTGCTTAAAGATGTACCGCCTCCAGGGATAGGCCCTTCAAATGCATCTCAGACCCCCAATGATCCATCTCCTGTTCAAACCAAGGAGCCACGCACATGAAACCCCTTTTGCTCCTGATTCTTGTCTTCCTGTTATCCCCACTCTTTGTCCAGGCAGCCCCCATATGGAGTGAGCTTCCTGCTTCGAGTCAGCAAGCCCTTAGTCATTTGTCCGGACAATGGGATCAGTTACCTGATGAGCAGCGCAACAAGATCCTGCAGGGACTTGCCCGTTATCAGGGCATGACACCAGCCCAACAGGCCGACGCCCAAAAACGCTTTTACATCTGGCAAAGTCTTCCTGAAGACAAACGCCAGGAATTGCGCCAGCGTTATCAGCATTTTCTAAGTCTGCCTCCACAAGCACAGGAGCGGATTCGCCAACGCTGGCGCTGGTTTAAAAGCTTGCCGCCTGAACAACAGCAGTCACTGCGCAATTATTGGCATTCGATGACGCCCCAGCAACGGGAACAGATGCGCCAGCAATTTCGCCAGGCGACACCCGAAGAACGTATCCGGATGAGAAATGCTATATTACAGGGTATTAAGCCATAGGCTGCCGAACGTGACTCCCATGCAATGAGGCTGTTTTTTTGTTTTGTCTGGTTATTATTACTGATCCATCCTGGACATGCTTGGAATGAGGACGACACTCTGGAGCTGTATGCAACACCGGCCCTTGTCGAACAATCTTCCACAGTTACAGCAGGCATTGAAATGCAGGCGGGTTATGAACACATGAGTTTTGGCAGTGACAAAGCCAGTTCACTGTCACTACTGAACCTGCGCCCCTACGTGGACTGGGGGAATTGGGAACTTAGCCTGCTTTTGCCCCTGGAACAAATCAGTAATCCCAATTCTTTTTTTCAAAAAGGCCCAGCCAGCGCTCGAGCACTCTGTACCCGGATTCGGGATCTCAGCGTTTCAACCATCACGGACTATCTGGCGCGCGGCCTGATCAGCTCCTCTACCTTGAACTACTGCAGCAGTCATCATTTATTGGCTCATGCCGCAGCACAGCCAACACCCCTGTTAAATGCCCTTCAACTAACATCGCAAACCTGCAAAGATATTAATAACCTAAGCCTTGGTCAGCTACGTCGTCTTGAACGTCAGGGGACGTTGACTACAGCTATCGCCAAATTCTGTTCGATTCCGCAAAGTTTTACCAGTCAAAATGAAGTCAGTCTGGCCAGTGGATTGGGTGATGTCGGGCTTGAGCTTGATCGCAATATCCCTTCCCTGTTCTCCTGGCTTGATGCCCGAACAAGTCTGATCGGCACCTTTGATAACGCCTCAGCCACTCAGGGATTGGGAAGTGGTGCACCGACCCTAAGCCTGCAAAGTAGTGCCATTGCTCATGCCGGATTCTGGGTCGAACCACACCTTACGGTTGGCTATACTTGGGTGGGCCATAATCAGCAAATGTATTCAAACTTTCCCTATGCTGAAGCCGACCTGCTTTTTCTTCCTGAAAAGCCGCTGCAACCCGGCATGAGCTATAACTATCAACCGGCGACACCAGGAAGCCTTAGCGACAGCTCATTTATCACGGCCTTTGTAGACTGGCACATGAACCGAACCTTCACCTTGCATGCCTACATGCACCATTATCTGCAAACAACCTCTGGTGAACCCTCCCGGGATATCGGCCTCTGGCTGGATGCCCTCTGGTAGGGTATACAGCCAGTACGATTGAATCCCGGGAACAGGTGCAGATCAATCAGCCTGCCGGCGCAAGAATGCGGGAATATCCAGATAGCTGATCTCCTTGTTACGCTTTGCCGGTTGCGCTGTCGCCGCTGCACGTGAACCTGCCTGCCGACGCATGATCGCTGGTGCATCATAACCGGTATAATCTGGAACTGATGCAGCCGGAGTACCGCGCCCGGCATTGGCCACAGCTGCTGCAACGGAGTTGTTAGCCACCAGTGTTGGGGCTGCTGCAACCACCTGGGGCTGCTGCACCTGGGCATCGAACTCACTCAAGCCGGTCGCAACAACCGTCACAAGAATTTCATCGCCCATGGTTTCATCCAGAATGGTACCAATAACCACATGTGCGCTTTCATGAGCAAGATTCTGTACTATGTCGCCGACCACATTGAACTCATCAATACCCAATCCTGAGTTGGCTGCGATCGAAACAAGCACACCACGCGCGCCCTGCAGACGAATGTTATCCAGCAACGGGCTGGAAATGGCCTGCTCGGTCGCCAGACGGGCCCTGTCTTCACCTGTAGCGGTTCCTGTGCCCATCATGGCCATTCCCTGTTCTGACATGACCGTACGTACGTCGGCAAAGTCAACATTGATGAGCCCATGGCGCAAAATCATGTCGGCAATCCCGCGCACTGCACCCAGTAGGACGTTATTGGCTGCTGCAAATGCTTCTACCAGCGAGACCTTACCAAGAACCTCAAGCAGGCGATCATTCGGGATGGTAATCAGCGAATCAACCTGTTCGGACAATGCCTTGATTCCGGACATGGCTGCTTCAATACGCTTCTTGCCTTCGAAGCGGAACGGTTTGGTAACAACACCAACGGTCAGTATTCCCATCTCTCTAGCCACTTCTGCCACCACTGGGGCACCGCCGGTTCCAGTGCCACCGCCCATTCCAGCGGTGATGAATACCATATCTGCTCCAGTCAGAATCTGACGAATGGTATCACGATCTTCAATGGCAGCCTGACGACCAATTTCAGCGTTGGCTCCGGCTCCGAGTCCACGTGTCATATTTTTTCCAAGTTGCAGGCAAACAGGGGCACTCATCTTGTTTAATGCCTGAATGTCTGTATTGGCACAGATGAAATCAACACCTGGCAATGAACTATTCACCATATGCTGCACAGCATTGCTTCCGCCGCCGCCCACACCAATGACCTTGATCACGGCATTGCTATGTTCAGGGACCGATTCGACCAATTCAAAAACCTGGCTCATGTTATGTACTCCTTAAAATGTATTCAGTTTGTTTTTCTAGAAATTGCGCGCAAACCATGCGCGCAACCCTTTAACCTTGCCAAACATACCTGGTCCTTGATCCTGGCGGCGCTGCATGGCACCTGTGCCCAAACCCTGCCCAAGCAATTCTTTCTGACCCCACATCAGCAAACCCAGCACGGTGGCATATTCTGGGCTGCGCAAGACATCCACGACACCGCGCATGCGCGGACTAAACGGATTGCCCACACGAACAGGCAAATGAAATATGGATTCTGCCAGTTGTATGGCACCCTCAATACTTGAGGATCCACCCGTAAGAACAATACCGGCAGGCAAACGCTGCAGCATGTCGCTACGTTCAAGTTCGGCAAGAACCATCGAAAACAGTTCGTCGTAACGTGGCTCCACAACCTCCGCCAAGGTCTGACGCGACAAACGCCGACTTGCCCGATCGCCCATTCCGATGACTTCGATATCCTGATCCTGAGTAACAACCTGTGCCAAAGCAGATGCATACTTGATCTTGATCTCATTGGCACACTGTGTCGGAGTCCTCAGTGCCATAGCGATATCATTCGTGACCTGGTCTCCAGCAATCGGGATGGTCGCGGTATAGCGAATTGCACCGCCAATAAATACGGCAATATCCGTAGTACCAGCACCGATATCAACCACACAGACACCCAGTTCGCGCTCATCTTCAGTCAAGACTGCTTCACCAGAAGCCAATTGCTCCAGAATAATTTTTTCAGCATGTAGCCCACACCCCTGTACACATTTTTCAATATTGGTGAAGGCATTGACTGCACACGAGATGACATGAATTGATCCCTGCAGCCGTTGACCCGACATGCCGAGGGGATGACGCACATCCATCTGATCGTCAACCACAAAGTCTTGGGGGAGGATATGCAAAATTCGATGATCTGCCGGAAGCGTACCGCTCTTGGCAGCATCAATAACACGATCAATATCCTGTTCGGTCACTTCACCATCCCGGGTCGCAACAACTGCTTCTGTATTGCGCCCGCCGATATGGCTGCCCGCAATACCGACATACACCGAGTGAATCTTACAGTCAGCCATGAGCTCAGCTTCCTGAACAGCTCCCTCGATTGCCTGTATAGTTTGCTCGATGTGGGTAACAGCGCCACGCTTCATACCCAGTGATGGACGACGTCCCACACCAAGAACCTCCAGACCACCATCTTCGAGCACACGAGCAACCACAGCTGCCACTTTTGATGTTCCAATATCAAGGGCTGCTATCATCGGCTGTGCCGCTGATTCACGTCCTTGCCGTCCAGGGTACTTCGCTATACTCCCCATTTTATGCTGCACTCCATATTTCCAGGTTCATGATCATTTTCATTTTATTCAGGGTTTCCATGCGACCGCGGCACCATTGAGGTAACGCAGATCGACACTTTCAACCCGATCCATCTGTCCTTGCAACTCCTGTCGGTATAAAACAACGAAGCGCTGCAGTTTGTTAAATGTGTCGGTGTTGTCCACGCGAATCTCGACGCCATCATCCAGACGAACGACCCACGACATCCTTTCGGTCAATTGCAGGGAGGCAATACGCAGTCCCAGTGGTTTAAACAAAGCGTTCATCCCCAGATATTGCTGCATGACAAGATTTTCCTGGCCAACGGGGCCATCAAGTTCTGGCAAACCAACGATATTGGTCGTATCAGCTGCTTGTGGATAAAAAACCTCACCAAGCGAACTCAAAAAACCGGCATGGCCCCAACGTGCCACGGGTGAACGCTCAATCAAGTGCACATCAATACGGTTCGGCCAGACCCGACTGACCCATGCCTGCTCGACCCATGGTGACTGCATGGCAACCTGCCTGACCTGATCCAAATCAACACTCAGGATTGAGCCACGTGCCACCCCCGTCAAAGTTTGCGCCAGGCCAGATGGATGGATGTGTTGAAACGCCCCCACCACCTGAACATGCTCAATCATGGGTGCATGTCGAATCAGCTCGACTGTGCGCAACACGAACAAAATGAATAGACCAAGTGACAGGGCATAGGTGATCTTAAGCACCACCGACCAGCCTGGGGTTCCTATCTTGTCGGCCTTGTCGGCATGCGGCCAAGCTGGAGCTTGCCTTGAAGTTGCCATAAGGCTCATGAAAGGGTCTCCTCCAAAATTCGAAGACACAAGGCATCAAAGTCAATCCCTGCCTGGCGAGCAGCCATGGGGACAAGGGAATGATCGGTCATCCCGGGCACGGTATTGATTTCCAGAAGGAAGAACTCGCCTTGTTGATTTTGCATGACATCGATACGCCCCCATCCTTTGGCACCAACCGCATGAAATGCTTTTATCGCCAGCTCCTGGAGCTTCTGTTCCTGATCTGCAGCAAGCCCACATGGCACAATATATTGCGTATCATTGGCCTGATATTTGGCCTCAAAATCATAAAAACGGTGCGGAGTTTGCAGTCGTATGACCGGTAATGCTGAACGACCCAAGATCGGAACGGTAAACTCCTGTCCCTGAATGTACTGTTCAGCCATAACATGACGATCACATCCATATGCCTGCTGCCAGGCATTTATGAGTTGCCCAGCCTGATCAACCTTGCTCATGCCCAAACTTGACCCTTCATGAATGGGCTTGATCATCAGAGGCAGACCAAGTTCACGCACCAGCGCTTCTGCATCAAATCCCTCTTCAAGCATCCGGTATGCCGGAGTTGGCAAACCCTGAGCCATCCAGACCTGTTTGGTTCTAGCCTTGTTCATCCCCAAGGCTGAGGCCAACACACCACTGCCGGTGTAGGGAATGCCGAGCCATTCCAATGCCCCCTGAATACAGCCGTCTTCACCGCCTCGGCCGTGAAGTACAATAAAAACACGATCAAATTCGATCAGGGATTCCATAGGCATTTCAGCTGGATCCCATGGCTCTGCCTGAACACCGGATCGGAGCAGGGAATCAAGAACAGCTTTGCCACTTTGCAAAGAAATGGTTCGCTCGCCAGATCGCCCTCCAAACAGGACGCCAACACGTCCCATCTTTGTACGCAGGCTATCCTTCATGATTTTCCTCTCCTGCATAAAGCTCATGTACCGCTAGTTCACGAGCCAACTGACCAACATTTCCAGCACCCTGAGCCAGCACTACATCACCATCGGCTAATAGGGCGGGTAACAAGGTCTTCAACTTTTGGGTATCGTCAAGATAAATAGGCTCTAGACCACGTGCCCTCAAACTTCGAGCCAAAGCTCGTGAATCAGCACCCTGAATAGACTTCTCGCCTGCGGGATAGACATCAAGCAAAATCAACACATCAACACGGGCAAGCTCAGTCACAAAATCTTCATAGAGATCCCGGGTACGCGTATAACGATGCGGCTGGAAAATCATGACGAGTCGTCGCCTGGGGAATCCCACCCGAACAGCATCGATTGTGGCGGCAATTTCGCGTGGGTGATGCCCATAATCATCAATCAGGGTCAAACTTCTGTTATGACAAACACGGTCAAGCAAAATTGAGAAACGGCGCCCAACACCCGCAAATTCGGCCAGTGCTTTGGCAATGTTTATGTCATCAATCCCTTGGTCGCTTGCAACGGCAATCGCTGCCAATGCATTCAGGACGTTGTGACGCCCTGGCAGGTTCAGACAGATGTGCAGCGGTGGCAGTGGATCAGGTCGATCGACCTTGAATCGGGTTTTAAGTCCATCCGGCTCAAGTTCACTAGCCCGATAATCTGCATCAGCACTCATGCCATAGGTCAGAATTGGGCGCCCGACCTTTTCCATGATCGACTGAACGGCAGGATCATCCAGGCATAAAACCGCCAATCCATAAAAAGGCAGATTGTGAAGAAATTCTACATACGTCTTTTTTAACGTCTCAAAGTCGCCACCATAGGTTTCCATATGGTCGGCATCAATGTTCGTAACCACACTGACCATCGGTTGTAGATGCAGGAACGAGGCATCACTTTCATCGGCCTCAGCCACCAGATAGCGACTTGCACCAAGTCGTGCATTGGTACCCGATCCATTGAGCAAACCCCCAATCACATAAGTTGGGTCAAGAGCAGCCTCAGCGAATATGGAAGCAATCAGCGAGGTCGTGGTCGTTTTGCCATGGGCACCGGCTACAGCGATGCCGTGTCGAAAGCGCATGAGCTCGGCCAACATTTCTGCCCGTCGTACCAATGGAATACGTTGTTCCCGAGCGCGAACAATTTCTGGATTGAGTTCATCAATCGCACTTGAGACCACAACCACGTCTACACCATCAACTTGCTCGGCCACATGACCAATAAATACAGTCCCCCCCAAGCGAACCAGTCGCTCTGTGACTTCGCTCTGTCGCAGATCCGACCCACTGACCCGATAACCTTGATTGAGCAAAACCTCCGCAATACCACACATGCCAGCACCACCAATACCAATAAAATGGATTCGGTGAATACGACGCATGGCGTTGTAACCTTTCATAGCTTTCTCCATCATCCGAGGGCAACCTCCCTGCAGATGTTTACGATCTTATCGGTCGCATCAACCTTCGCCATGGCAAATGCTTGCCGTGCCATTTCAGCTCGTACTTCAGGACTACGAAGGTGGTCCAGTGCCTGCTCAAGCGCCCCTTCCGTAAGCAAGGGCTGAGGGCATAAGACAGCCGCTCCGGCTTGAACCAGATACTCGGCATTGCGTGTCTGGTGATCATCCACAGCAAAAGGAAATGGAACGAGAATGGATGGTTTCGCGGCTGCCGCCAGTTCCGCTACGGTGAGTGCACCGGAACGACAAATGACCAGATCTGCCTGGTGATAGGCCTGCTGCATATTGTCAATAAAGGCGGACACTTCAACCTGAACTCCTTCCCCCCAACCTTCGTAGCTTTTTCGGGTTTTCTCCAACTGGCTCTCTCCAGTCTGGTGCAGTACAGACAAGGTGCGCAGCCCGCGGGAATGCCAGTTTTTCCAAAAACGCCGTAACACCTCAGGTACACGCTCATTGAGCGCCTGTGCCCCCTGACTTCCTCCAAGTACCAGAATCCTTAGTTCATCCGATTTGGGTGGCACTGAATTCGATAAACTGATGATTTCCTGCCGCACGGGATTACCCACAAAAACATGCTTGCGATTCCCACTGAACACCCCGGGAAAGCCAGTCAGGACTCGGCTAGCCCATGGTGCCAACCAGCGATTACTCAATCCAGCCACAGCATTTTGTTCATGCAAAACCAGAGGTTTTCCAGCCATTCGAGCGGCGATACCGGCTGGCCCAGTCACATAACCACCCATCCCCAAAACCACGACAACTTCGGATCGGTGCAACAATTTCCAGCTTTGCAGCAATGCCTTGAACAGGGGGACAGCTGCCTTGAGGCGATGAAGAATCCCTTTACCACGTATGCCATGGACGGCAAGACGATGTAACCGGATTCCATAGGCTGGTACCAGACGATTCTCAATCCCATGGCCAGTGCCAATCCATTCCACTGAACCGCCTTCTGCACGCCAGCGCTCGGCAACCGCCAAGGCAGGAAACACATGTCCACCCGTACCTCCAGCCAACACCATTAGGGTTTTCATCGCCCCCCCCTTCCTGACTGGGG
>JAJZUM010000075.1 GCA_021848605.1 Pseudomonadota bacterium
GGTAAGGCCATTGCGTGTTCGCCATTCATCGCTCTCCGTCAGATGTCCGCGTCGCTTGCGAGTCAGCTAACCCCGCTTGGCTTGCAACTTGCGCGTTGGCAGTCTGGGTCGATGGTGCATTTTTTTTCATGGTCTGCTGGTGTCGGGAAACAAATGTTTTGTGACAGTATTCGCGACAATTCCGAATCGCGCTTAACCACTCGCCGATTTTTATACGTAAAATGGTGACTTAATGGTATACCATGCGGCAATCTCAATCCACCCGCTTTTGCGCGAGGGATTCCATCCAATTTTATGATGGGGTGGAGGGGGAAAGTGCCCGGCGCGTAGCGGCGGTTAGTTTTCGGGTCTGGCCTGTGTTTACGAAGGTGAAAACCGCCTAATTCTTCCTCTTTCATTTTTTCAGCTGTTTAGATACGAAGATTATTTGCCCATAATTTTTTGGTTATGGATAAGCGAACACATTGAACCCGCAGGATCATACGGCTCATTTTTCTGTTGCCCAGATTCATGGCATGATCGCTGCACTGCTGGCTCAAAGGGCAAACCGGGTCCTGATTGCAGAGGAGTAAGGGGGCAGTATCCCGGCGGCATCTGCTGAAAGACTTTTTTGGGTTGTGTGCAATCCAAGGTTGGATGACAAGAGCGGTTGGATGCTCGTAATACGATTGGAATTGATCAACATGGGTCTTGTCATCCTGAACGGCATGAACCAACCGATGTTCCTCAAAGAATATGTGCATGGCCCTGCAAAGAGCGCCTTAACAGGTCACGATCACTATACATTTGATAGATTTTTGGAATTTCTTCCATATTGTGCACATTGACCTGCAAATCTCTAAGAATTCCGTCGGATAGACTATAAATCAATCCATGTACCGAAAGGGTTTGTCCTCGTTTCCAGGCATCTTGAACAATTGTGGTGTGGCAGACATTGGCAACCTGCTGCTGTACATTAAGTTCGCAGAGTAGCCGTACAGACTGCTCGGCATCAAGATGGGTGAATACATCTTCAAAACGGTGATAGATATCTTTAATCGTACGCAACCAGTTATCAATAAGTCCAAAGCTTCTATTTTCCAGTGCAGCTCGAACCCCACCGCAGCCATAGTGTCCCGTGACAATGATATGACGTACTTTCAAAATATCAACGGCATATTGCAGGACCGAGAGGCAGTTGAAATCGGTATGAACCACGACATTGGCAACATTGCGATGGACAAAAACTTCACCGGGAAGTAACCCCATGATTTCGTTAGCAGAGACCCGGGAGTCAGAACAACCGATCCAGAGGTATTCCGGTGTTTGCTGGCGCTCCAGTCGAGGAAAGAAATCTTCGTCCTGGTCGCGCATAAAATGCGCCCACTGCCGGTTATTCCGGAAAATGGCATCAAGATCAGCGTGGTGTGACATGGTTAACGTTTTGGGCATAAGGGATGTGAACGACACATCCCTCTGGCCATATCCAATCAGGAGGGCAAAAGCTCGCGAACGGCATCGCGCTCTTCACGAAGCTCTTTTTCGGTTGCAAGCATACGGGCACGGGAAAACTCGGAGATTTCCAGGCCCTGGACAATGCTCCAGTCACCATTGCTGCAGGTACAGGGGAAGGAGTAAATCAAACCCTTTTCAATGCCATAGGATCCATCCGAATATACCGACATGGATACCCAATCACCTTCGGCAGTCCCCAGAGCCCAAGTACGCATGTGATCGACGGCAGCCGAAGCAGCACTGGCCGCTGAAGAAGCCCCACGAGCCTTGATAATGGCAGCCCCACGCTGCTGGACACAGGGAATGTATTCCTTTTCGTACCAGTCATGATCAACCAGCGAGGCTGCGGGTTTGCCAGCAACCAATGCCTTGGAAATATCAGGGTATTGGGTTGAAGAGTGATTACCCCAGACAATGATCTTGCGAATTTCATTGATGGAAGTACTGGTCTTGCCAGCCAGTTGCGCCATGGCGCGGTTATGATCCAGACGGGTCATGGCCGTGAACTGGCGGGGATTCAGGTCAGGTGCATTACGCTGTGCAATCAGTGCATTGGTATTGGCAGGATTACCAACCACAAGGATTTTGACGTTACGATTGGCAACGGCATTGAGTGCCTTGCCTTGAACGGAGAAAATGGCCGCATTGGCTTCAAGCAGGTCCTTGCGTTCCATGCCTGGTCCACGTGGACGGGCACCAACTAGGAGCGCAAAATCAGCATCCTTGAAGGCAACCATCGGGTCGTCCGTCATTACAACTCCTGCCAGAGTCGGGAATGCACAGTCATCAAGTTCCATGACCACACCTTTCAGCGCTTCAAGTGCCGGGGTAATTTCCAGAAGCTGCAGGATCACAGGTTGATCCGGGCCCAACATCGAACCGGAAGCAATGCGAAACAACAGGGAATAACTGATTTGGCCGGCGGCACCGGTCACCGCTACACGAACGGGACTTTTCATGGAATACTCCTACAATGGTGGAAAAACGTTGCCTTAGCACTGACTTGACTAAAGGACGAAATTGATTTTACACGCTCAGGCAGGATACTGCATCGTTTCGACATAAAATTCACGTAAAATGCTGATGTCTTGAGCTCATTTACAAATTGGGCCTCATGAGAAAAGGGGAGGTTTTTGTGCTGATTCGTAAACTCTTTGCTTTTGAGAGTGCGCACATCGTCCGAAATTGTTCAACGGACCGCTGCAGTCGTTCGCTTCATGGGCATAGTTATAAAGTTGAAGTCCTGCTGGAGGCGCATGCTCTGGATCATGGGCAGATGATTTATGATTTTGGGCTGATGAAAAACGGCATTCGTGACTTGGTTGATGCCTTCGATCATGCGGTAACGTTCTGGAATCGTGATCATCACGCCTATCAGAATGCCTGCCAACAGTTTTCTGCACGCTGGATTTCCATTCCTGTTTCTCCTTCTGCGGAACAATTCAGCAGACTTTTTTTTGTGCTTATTGATCGTATCCTGCAACTGACGGTCATGCAGAATGGTGAAGAGGATGTTCGGCTTTATTCGATTATTGCTCATGAAACGGAGACGGGTTACGCCCAATGTTTTCGTGATGATGCCTATAATCCTCGCATGGGACTTATTGATCTTGAAAACATTATTTTTTCAGATCAGATTCTCAATGAATGGAAAGACCCTAATCTCTTCACCATGTTATTGCGTGGTGATGCGATCATAAATCCTTCAGCACAGCATCAAATCCCTCTCGAATGACGTGCCTATAGAGCCGATGTTTCAGGGAAGATGCAATTCCGGTCGATGCTGAAAAAAACGCAGCGACTCAGGATTAGCAAGGGCCTCGGTGTTTTTGACCGGTTCACCGTGTACGACTTGACGGACGGCAAGTTCGGCAATCTTTCCAGAGCGGGTTCGGGGTAAATCTTCCACCTGCGCAATGACGGCGGGCACATGCCTAGGTGTAGTGCCCTCACGAATAGCAAGGCAAATTTTCTTCTTCAAGGCATCATCAAGCAAAATGCCATCCGCCAGACGAACAAAGAGGACAATACGTTCATCATCATCCACTTTCTGTCCAATGGCAAGTGCCTCGACAATCTCGGCTAAGCGTTCTACCTGGCGATAGATTTCAGCGGTACCAATTCTGACTCCACCTGGATTGAGAACAGCATCGGAACGACCATAGATAATAAGTCCACCTTCAGCAGTTTTCTCAGCAAAATCTCCATGAGCCCATATTCCCGGGAAACGGCTGAAATAGGCAGCATGGTAGCGTTGACCATCGGGATCATTCCAGAATCCAAGCGGCATGCTAGGAAAAGACTGCCGACAGCAAAGTTCACCCTTTGCACCGGTTGGAAGTTCCTGACCCTGTTCATCCAGAATGACAACATCCATGCCCAGTCCCAATGTCTGCAGAGCCCCCCGATACACCGGTGCCGCAGGCTGGCCCAGTGCAAAACAAGAAATAATATCGGTTCCTCCGGAGATACTGGAAAGGCAGAGATCGTTTTTTATTTGTTGATAGACATAATCAAAACTGCCATGTGCTAAAGGTGATCCGGTTGAAAGCACAGCACGCAAGCTCTGCAATTGATGGGTATGGGCAGGGACGAGGCCAATTTTTTCAGCATGGGCCAGATATTTTGCGCTCGTTCCCAGATGCGTCAGTTGTTCTGAATCAACCAGATCCCAAAGGCGGGTCTCTGGGGCAAAGGGGGAGCCATCATACAGAACAATCGTAGCTCCAAGGCCCAGGGCACTGACCAGCCAGTTCCACATCATCCAGCCACAGGTGGTGTAATAAGCGATACGATCACCTGCATGAACATCGGTATGCAAGGCCAGTTCTTTCATATGCTGGAGATAAGTACCACCACAGCTGTGGATAATGCACTTTGGAACGCCCGTGGTACCGGAGGAATAAAGAATACACAGCGGATGATCAAAGGGAAATTCAGGCCAATCCTGTAGATCCAGGAACTGACTACCAGCGCGTACATCGGGATTCGTCCAGAAGTCGGGCGATGGGGATGATTCAAGCAGGTATTCAATCGAAGGTATGGCTTTTTGAACCTGTACTATTTTTTCACGAATATCAAAATCCTTACCGGCATAACGATAGTGTGCACAGCTGATCAATAACTTTGGCTCAATCTGTCCGAGGCGATCAATCAAACCTTGGGTGCCAAAATCAGGAGAACAGGATGAAAAAACGGCACCAAGACTGGCTGTTGCCAAAAGAGCAATAACTGCATGATGGCCATTGGGAAGGACGGCTCCAACCCGGTCCCCGGCAGTAATGCCTTTGCTTTGCATCCAGGTACGCAGATCGTGGACATGATCACGCAGTTGCGAAAAAGTCAAAGCACAACGATGTCCCGTCTCATCAAGACTGACCAGCGCATCACCTTCATGCTGCACCATGAACCGCGCAAAGTTGAACGTGATACCTGTACCCCATCGGGCACCGGGCAGGGTGTCATGCTCGGACTCAGGAAGAAGTCGGGAAGATTCCCATGGAATCTCAAGATACTTAATCAAAGCCGACCAAAAAGAGGCGCGGTTTTGAGTGGACCAGGCATGCAAACTCTGTCCTTCAGGTATCAGGCCCAATTTTTGGGCATAAATGTTAAATTGATGCCAATGGGTCCCTTGAATCCTTTCCTTACTGGGTTGCCAGAGCATATCCATGACTCAGTCCCCCTGAAGTTCAATGATGATCTGCCCACTTTGAACCAAATCACCCGGTTGTGCCCGAATCTGATCAATGGTTGCAGAACGCGTCACCTTGATTCGGTGTTCCATTTTCATCGCTTCAACAATCGCAAGAACGGTACCCGCTTCAACCTGTTGTCCAGGCACACAGAGTATGTCGACTATTCGACCATTCATAGGTGCCTTGATGGATGAACCCGTATGGGATTGAGATGTCGTCGCCGATTCAAATACACGCACATATTCATGGACTTCACCATCGACAAAAGCATAGATTTTTTGGCCATCCTGAGCACCATGCCACTGACCATACTGGGAACCATGGACATGAAGTACCTGATCTTTGAACGAAGCCTTTACCTGCCCTGATTGCCCCGCATAGCGCCAAAGGATCTGGTCGTGCTGCCGCCACTCCAATACGATCTCATGACGTTGTCCCGTACGCTCAAGAAGTATACGCTGGCATGCATGGCCGGCCAACCTGAAATCGTGCAGTTGTGTCCATGGCGAGCTTGTGTTGGCAGCCTTTTCCCGTTCAGACAGTGCCAGCCAGAGTGCACTCCAGACCACGACATGCAGGCCAAGGTAGACTTCAGGCGGTGCACATAATTCCAGATTCTGCTCAATGAACCGGGTATGGATATGCGCCCGTACCACATCGGGATGACGGGTCAAACGAGCTAAAAACCCAGTATTGTGGGCAGGTCCCCTGAGGGCAATTGATTCCAGGGCACGTGCCATTCGGTGCAGGGCTTGTTGACGGTCATCACCCCAGACCACGACTTTGGCAATCATGGCATCGTAGTAATCACTGACCGTGTCACCACATTGATAACCCGTGTCCATACGCAGCCAGGGAACATTCTGCCATGAAAAGTTTTCCTGCCATGAAAAGTTTTCGATAACGCCACTGCCGGGTAAAAAATCATTGGCAGGATCTTCTGCATAAAGTCGAACTTCTATGGCATGGCCTTTTGCTATGCGTTCACTCTGAGACCAAGGCAGTACTTCTCCCTGGGCAATACGCAACTGCCACTCCACCAGATCAAGACCGGTAATCGCTTCAGTGACCGGATGTTCAACCTGAAGTCGGGTATTCATTTCCATAAAATAGAAATTGAAATCAGCATCAACCAGAAACTCGATGGTTCCCGCATTGACATAGCCGACCGCCTGGGCTGCCCGGACGGCAGCCTCAGACATGGCTTGCCGCACATGGGCAGGCAGGTTGGGGGCCGGTGCTTCTTCGAGTACTTTTTGATGCCGGCGCTGGATAGAACAATCCCGATCATGCAAACTGATGATATGTCCGTGCTGATCCGCCAGTATCTGGACTTCAACATGCCGTGCCGGATTGACCAATTTCTCCAGAAGGACCCGATCATCCGAAAAGGCAGCCCATGCTTCACGCCGCGCAGCCTGTAAGGCCCCAACAAACTCGTCTTCATAGCTGACAGCACGCATACCCTTGCCACCACCACCCGCGGCTGCCTTGATCAGTACCGGAAAACCCATGCCACGTGCTTGCTCAAGAAGCATGTGTTCTGATTGATCACTGCCGTGATAACCGGGGACCAGGGGTACATGGGCATGCTCCAGCAGGGCTTTCGCTTCGGCCTTGTTGCCCATGGCCTGCATGGCGCTTGCTGGCGGTCCAACAAATACCAGACCCTGCTGCTGGCAGGCATCCGCAAAACAGGCATTTTCTGAAAGAAAGCCATAACCAGGATGAAGAGCATCAGCGCCACTCAACTGGGCAATTTCCAGAAGTCGCTCCTGATGCAAATAAGAATCCTTGGCAGGCGAAGGACCAAGAAGCCAGGCTTCATCAGCCATACGAACATGCATCGCCATTTGATCCGCTTCAGAATAAACGGCAATACAGTGAATTCCCATGCGCTGAGCGGTACGCATGATGCGGCAGGCAATTTCACCGCGATTGGCAATAAGCAAACGTTCAATCATCATTCATCCTGCCATGATGGGTATTGATGGGCAAAAAAAGCGTTGATTCCTTCCTGACCTTCCGGCGCGATTCTTAATCGGGCGATCAGCTCTACCGTTTTTTCCTCACAGACAAAGTCCGGGGCCGGGGCCAGACTGCGTAACCATTGCTTGCAGGCACGACTGGCCTGCGGTGCTGTTTGACGCAGGTAGGAGCATTCCTGGGTTATCGCATCATCGAGCTGTTCAGGAGACACCAGTCGGTGAATTAGACCATAGTGCCAGGCTTCAGAAGCATCAAAAACACGTGCGCTCAGGGCAAGATGTGCCAGTGCTCTTGGTCCTATGGCTTGATGCAAATACGGACTGATGACCGCTGGGGCAAGTCCAAGACGAAGTTCACTGAGGGAAAAACGAGCCTGATTGCTGGCCACAACCGTATCCGCACAGGCAACCAGTCCGAGTGCGCCCCCCATGGCAGCACCTTGTACGCGAACAATCGTTGGGGCCGGGAAGTTGTAGAACGAGCGGAAGAGTTGGGCCAGTTGACGGGCATCCTCGACATTCTCTTCTTCACTGGAGCTGGCCATGCGTCGCATCCATTCCAGATCCGCACCGGCACTAAAATGAGCGCCCAGTCCTTGCAACAGCACATAACGTAGCTGGGATTGTTTTGCCAAATCAGCAAAAGCAGTAATCAGCTCAGAAATCATCCCTGCATCAAAGCAGTTTCTTTGATCCGGACGATTCAAGCTAAGTTCAGCCCAGTCATCAAAAAGGCGTACCACAACATTGCTCATATTCGGGTTCCTACATGCGAAATACACCAAAAGGCCCGTTACGATCGGGTCCGGGGTTATTCATGCAAACCGATAACGCCAGGGCCAAAATGGTGCGGCTGTCACGAGGATCAATAACACCGTCATCCCAAAGTCGGGCACTCGCATAGAATGCGTGCGATTCACGTTGATACTTGTCCACCAGATCCTGATGCAGTTGCTGGTAAGCCTCGGCTGAAAGGTTTTTACCCTGTTTGCGTAGTGAAGCCTCTTTTACCTGTACCAGTACGCTTGCAGCCTGTTCTCCGCCCATCACCGAAATTCGGGCATTAGGCCAACTAAACAGAAATCGCGGCTCATAGGCACGGCCACACATGCCATAATTCCCGGCACCATAAGAGCCACCAATAATCAGCGTAATTTTTGGAACATCTGCACAGGCAACCGCATTCACCATCTTGGCGCCGTGCTTGGCGATTCCACCCTGCTCATACTGCTTGCCCACCATGAACCCGGTAATATTCTGTAGAAAAAGCAGAGGAATGCGACGTTGGGTACAAAGATTGATAAAGTGTGTGCCTTTCTGGGCAGACTCAGAAAACAGGATCCCCTGATTGGCAATAATTCCAACCGGCATGTTCCAGATACGTGCAAAGCCACATACCAGGGTATTGCCCCATTCTGGCTTGAAGGCATCGAATTCGGAACGGTCAACAATACGGGCAATCACTTCATGAACGTCATAAGGCTGGCGGGGGTCTGCAGGAATAATTCCTTCCAGATCGTCGCTGCTGTAACGAGGCTCCATGGATGAAAAAATAGGGGGGAGGGTGGGTGTTTTCCGGTTCAGACGGGCAATCGCATCACGCGCAAGTTGCAGCGCATGCTCGTCATGATCCGCAAGCAGATCGGTAACACCCGAGATTCGGGTATGCATCTCAGCACCACCAAGATCTTCGGCGCTGACCACTTCTCCTGTGGCTGCTTTGACCAATGGTGGTCCAGCCAGAAAAATTGTACCTTGCTGACGTACAATAATGGCAAGATCAGCCATGGCAGGCACATAGGCGCCACCGGCTGTACAGGAACCCATGACAACGGCAATCTGAGGAATATTGGCCGCGGACATACGCGCCTGATTGAAAAAAATATGCCCAAAGTGCAAATGATCCGGAAAAACCTCACTTTGACGGGGCAAGTTGGCCCCACCCGAATCAACCAGATAAATGCAGGGCAAATTATTTTCTTCAGCGATCGTTTGCGCCCGCAGATGTTTTTTGACCGTCAGCGGGTAGTAGCTTCCGCCTTTGACCGTCGCATCATTGGCTGCGATCATGCAAAGCTGGCCATGAATCATGCCAATTCCGGCAATAATGCCCGCCGAAGGAACGTCTTCGTCATAAACCTCATGGGCCGCCAGCATACCTACTTCAAGAAATGGGGAGCCAGGATCAAGCAGGCGTTCAATACGTTCCCGGGCCGTCAGTTTGCCGCGCTCATGATGCCGTGCGACTGCCGAAGCACCACCACCGGCAAGAATGGTTTCCTGCAGTTGATTCAGGCTGTTGATCGCCTGCAACATGGCTTGACGATTGGCCATGTACTCGCTCGATTGTTTCTGGATGTTCGAGGTCAATACGCTCATCTTCAGGTCTCGCTAAACAGTTCACGGCCAATAAGCCAGCGACGGATTTCACTGGTACCCGCTCCGATTTCATAAAGTTTGGCATCCCGAAGCAGACGTCCGGCTGGAAGTTCGTTGGTATAACCGGTTCCACCAAGTAACTGGATGCCATCGAGAGCAACCTGGGTCGCTTGCTCGGCGCAATAAAGAATGACTGCTGCAGCATCTTTGCGGGCTGGGAGCCCCTGATCACAGGCACGGGCAACACTGTAAAGGTAGGCTCGCGAAGCGTTAAGTCGGGTGTACATGTCGGCTAATTTACCCTGAACAAGCTGAAATTCGCCGATCGCTTGCCCAAATTGCTGGCGTTGATGGATATAAGGTAGCACCATGTCCATAACGGCCTGCATGATACCAACCGGTCCTGCCGCAAGTACCACGCGTTCGTAGTCAAGCCCAGACATAAGAACTCGAACCCCTTGGTTTAACCCTCCTAGAATATGATCGGCCGGAACCCGGCAGTTCTCAAATATCAGTTCACAGGTGTTGGAGCCACGCATACCGAGCTTGTCGAGTTTGGTGGCCCGATGAAAGCCGGGTCGATCATGTTCCACCAGAAATGCGGTAATGCCCTTGGCCTCAAGAGCAGGTTCCGTTTTTGCATAAATGACAAAGGTATGGGCATCGGGACCATTAGTAATCCACATCTTGTTGCCATTAAGAACGAAATGATCTCCATCACGCTCTGCCCGCAATCGCATGCTGACAACATCCGAACCAGCATTAGGCTCTGACATGGCAAGCGCACCAATTTTTTCACCACGCACCAGTGGGGGTAAAAAATGACGCTTTTGATCATCACGACCGTGGCGGTGAATCTGGTTGACGCAGAGATTGGAGTGAGCACCATACGACAACCCGACTGAGGCACTGGCCCGGGAAATCTCTTCCATGGCAACCGCATGTGCCAGATAACCCATATCAGAACCACCAAGTTCCTCAGCAACGGTCATTCCTAAAAGCCCCATTTCGCCAAAGCGTTTCCAAAGATGCATCGGAAACTGATTATCTCGATCAACTTCCTGCGCCAGTGGGGCAATTTCCTTTGTGGCAAACTGCTGTACGCTCTGTCGTAACAAGTCGATCGTTTCACCCAGGCCGAAATTCATACCGGTTATGCTCATACCCCATGCTCCCTCGAAGGCCTATTTATGCAGATAATATAACGCAAAAATGATCAATTGGAATAATTATGTAATATTTTTATCAGTAAGTGCGTAAAACCACCCGTTTTTGCGCGAGGGGCTCCATCCAATTTTATGATTGGATGGGGTTGTAAGCCGGAACCCCAGAAATTTCCGTCATTCCAGTTCCAACCCCGCCACGAGCACATCCAGATCGATCATTTTGCCGTTGTTCTGGAAGGTGTAATGCCCGTTCAGCAGGATGTGCCGCCAGGCTGCCGGCGATATCTGAGCGATGAGCGCCAGCGCCTTGGCGTTGCCGGTTGATTCGTACTTCGTCAGTAGCCGCGACAGGATGGCCGAGTTGTAGTAGATGACCGCGTTGGCGATCAGCCGGGCGCACTGGTTGCTGATTTCAATCTCGATGTCGGTACGACCGGTCAATTCTTTTTTGCCGCCGACCTGAGCAATGGTCGAGCGTAACTGATGGTAGGATTCGATACGATTCTGCGAACGATGGACGTTGCGTTCAAGTTGCGGATCTCGTAGATAACGCAATGTATAGATGCTGCAGATGAGCTTGTCGAACTCGAACACCGCGCGCCGCGTCGGTTTCGCCGTGGTGTAGGTACATAGCTTGCGGATCAATGTGCCCTGCGTCATCTCCTTCAGCCCGAGCGTGGCGACGATCTGATCGATGTTCGGCTTTTCGTCGATGATGAGATCGCGGTCGATTTTCCCGACCGGCCGAATCAAACACTTTTCATAGACCGCTGGATCGTCGGCGCAGTAGATTTCCTTCAACTGGTCGTCGAGGTTGGTAAAGCGCGGCTCGAAGCGCAGGCCGAACCAGTGCAGGATAGCGAAATTGGCCTTGGGTTATTCAGGCGGTGTTGATGGCGCTGTGGCAAAAACCAACGCAGGATGCTGTGATTTTACATTCAGATCGTGGATGCCAGTTTACCAGTTGTGAGTCTCAACGATTCCTAACAGGCCATAACCTGGTGTGCAGCATGAGCGCCGTTGGCAGCTGTGCCGACAATGCTGCTGTGGAAGGATTTTTTGGCTTGCTCAAACGCGAGCGCGTGTACCGCAGGCAATATCAAAATCGTGCTGAGGCCAGAACAGATATTTTTGATTACATCGAACGCTTTCATAATCTCCGCATGAAACGTAAGATGCAGGTACGTCAGGCAATGACTTGACGCTTTTTACAACTGTCCGGAATATCGGGGCATAACCCTCGCCAGGCCGGACGAATTCGAGCGCATGCGCCAAACCGGCGCGGTCATCCTTCGCGCCGGAAGCGTGATCCTCGAACAGGTGACGCGCATCGACGCCGGCAGCGAGCAGCGCATCGCGCTGCAAGTCAGTGCTTTGCCGGTCGGAATCCGACGACACA
>JAJZUM010000076.1 GCA_021848605.1 Pseudomonadota bacterium
CATCGTGTGCCCATCATGGATTGCATCAGACTTTTACGATCTGCGATCCGTATGCAGCTTCCAGCGCCCAAACACTGATGACGAATAACGTCATCTATTTTGGGTGTTTCTTCAGCCATATTAAGCTTTATGAAGGATTTTTCGAACCCAGCAGATCTGCTTTACCCATGGGAACGCCCAAGTGTCGAAGAATGCAGTATCCGGTGGAGACATGAAACATAAAGTGGGGAATCACCCATGCGTGCACATACTGAACGGCAGGGTATGATTCTGAACCCCAAGGTAGGTCAAGGGTAATCGTTCGCTCCTCAGCGTCCGAGAAAGTGGCATGGGGAATATGCTGCAAAAAACGTAGCGTACGATCCAGAGTCTGGTGAAGTATATCCAGAGTCGTGTCTTGTCGGTACAAAGTGCTATCAAGATCCGGACCCTCAGTACCACTTAACCGTGTAGCCGCAGATAATGCGTGTTCAGCTGCCAGTAGAACCTGTTTGCTAAATGGATACATATTAGGGTGCAGTCGAGCCGAGAGTATGTCGTTCGGGGAAATTCCCTGGGACTGTGCAAACATTTCGGCCTTGCCAAGCCACTGTTTGAGGTTCTTCAGTTGCTGGGTCAGAAGCGGTAGAAGCAAATCATCAAGCGATAGGGTCATGGCGTTGTTCCGTACAGTATTCTTGGCATTATAAGTGAGCTGAATAGCCCTGAGAAGCATGGTCTTTGACCAAAATGACCCCCATTTGGACATGATTGGAGCATGGGCAGCCCGCCTCGATGCTGGTACACTCGGTATCAAGTGAGCAATCTGGAATGCAGCTGTTGATCAAACCCTCCATTGTTATTGTTGGTGCTGGACTGGCCGGGATCTGTGCCGCTATTAAACTCTCCGAAGAGGGTTATGATGATATTGTGATTCTGGAACAGGCTGAGGATGTTGGTGGCACATGGCGGGATAATCACTATCCTGGCGCTGCCTGTGACACGGAAGCATTGTTGTACGCCTTTTCGTTTGCATCGCCAAGGGTCTGGTCCAAGCGCCATGCCTCCTGGGAGGAACTACAATCGTATATCCAGAAGCTGGTTGATGAACATGGTCTGCGCGATCGAATTTTGCTGCAGCAGCGTCTTGAATCAGCAAAATTTGATGAGCGAACCGGACACTGGTTGCTTGAGACGAGACAGCGTCTCAAGCTGCGCTGTCGGTTCATGGTGCTGGCCATGGGGCTATTGCACAAACCTCATATCCCGCAGTGGCACGGCTTGAACCGATTCAAGGGGCATTTGTTTCATTCCAGTACCTGGGATCATCGGATTGATTTTGCGACGCAGCGCGTTGTGATTGTGGGTACAGGTGCTTCTTCGGTACAGTTTGCGCCTTGGGTTGCAGCGCGGGCCCGACATCTGACCGTCTTGCAGCGCACCCCTAACTGGGTATTGCCCCGATTTGATCAGGATTATGGCTTTTGGCAGCAACATATTTTGATGCGTCATGCCCCAGCGCGGCACCTTTATGCACTTGGACAGATGGCTCTGGATGAATTTCATGTTCATCTGAATCAAACACGATCATGGCGACAGTCGTTGCAGCAGCTTATGCGCTGGCGCATTCGCTGGCAGGTCAAAGATTCTGAGACTGCACGTCATCTTTTACCGGAGGATCCTTTGGGCTGCAAGCCGCTACTTTTTTCCAATGACTGGTATCCTATGTTCAACCGCTCCAATGTGCAGCTGGTGACAGAGGGCATTCGTGAGCTGACACCGGATGGTCTATTGACTTGGGAAGGCAGTTTTATTTCTGCGGATACAATCATTTTGGGTACGGGGTTTGATTCGGACCCAAGGTTAGCCTGGAGTGATCTGCGTATCACCGGGATAGGGAATCAGGATTTATTGCAAAGCTGGCGTATCGCTTGTTCAGCGTATCTGGGATCCGTGGTTCACGGTTTTCCCAACATGTTTATGCTCCTTGGTCCCAACAGTGTACCGGCAGGTCGGCCATTTCTTCGTACGGTTGAGGCCCAGATACACTGGATCATTCAATGTCTTCGCATGAATCAGCAGCAACATGCCGACTACTTCCAGATCCGCAAGGAGGTTCAGAAACGCTATGAGCAGAATGTTCAGCAGGCGCTAAGATCAACGGTCTGGCAAAGTAGCGGTTGCACCAGTTGGTATCAGGACGTTCGAGGCCATAATTTCGTACTCTGGCCCTGGAGTTTCTGGCGGTTCTGGTTGCGTACCCGTGAAGCTGATAGCGCCGATTTTCTTTTTCATCGCATCAAGGGTCGCTCGGTAGTCGGTCTGATACGAACAGAGCGGCGTATTTTGCCGCGACGCCTCATTCCTTCGTAAGTGACTCTAGGTTTTTGTTGATTTCAACGCCTAAAATAGCACCGTGATCATCATGATGAACGGTGCAAACCTGACTTTGACGTCCCAGCGCAATTTCCTGCTCATCCAGATGAAAATGGCGAGCGTAATCACCCAATACCTCGACGCGATGATGATAGGTCCGCACGCGGCCAGGGACAAAGGTCCAGAGCAAAAGCGCTGTGGAAGTGCCAACGAGGGCAAAAAAAGCATGGGGCAAGGAAACGGGTGAGAGATTATTCACCGTCTTCAATACCGTACCAAACACGATGGGACCATGCCAAAAAATGATCAGACGGGTGATGACCGGTTTCCAGAGACTAATCCAGAAGCCCCAGAGTGCGGCTGTTCCTGTCCATGTCAGCCAACGTTGCCACCAAGGCATGGCATGGGCGACATTGATGATCCAGGGGGAAACGTTTTTCATGGATTCATGCCCCTCTGCTGAACGCCGCGGTCCGGGCTAATCCAGCGAGCACGACGGCCATGTCGCCAGCGCAAGGCTTTGGGAAAGGCGCCAATCGTGGCTAAAATGTTGATCAGCCAAAAGACAAAGGGATACCAGATCATCCAATAGTAATTTCGACCCAGACCCTCATCATAGCGGCTGTCCAGTGCCTTGGCCAGGCCAAACTGTGTCAGACAGGTTGCCGCCAGAAGTACGCCCCCTTGATCTGGGATGAATGGAGAACTGAAGTGGGGCATGCCCTTGATCGGCAGCAAGCTTATGAACCAGATGAGGCTAATCAGTAGCATACCATAAGACCAGAGCATGCTGAGCAAGAGTTCAAGCAACAAGGGCCACATATGATTCTGGCTGGGCAGAAGGAGGGCACGGGCATTCTTGATCAGTACCTGTGCGCCGCCGGTTGCCCAGCGCAGGCGCTGGTTCCATAGTCCTTTCAGTGTCTCAGGCATCAGAATCCAGACCAGTGCATTGGTCTCAAACCGGACATCCCATCCGGAGCGTTGCAACTTCCAGGTGATATCAATATCTTCCGTCAGGACATCATCGCTCCAGTAGCCCACTTGGTGAATGGCTGATTTGCGAAATGCGGTAATGACACCGGATACTGTAAAGAGTCGACCAAAGCTGCGTTGTGCACGTTTGATCATGCCGACGATCGAAGAAAACTCTCCGACCTGTACGCGTCCCAACAAGGTGGAACGATTGCGGATGCGCGGATTGCCGGTTACGGCAGCGACCTCGGGGTTGGAGACAAAATGACGCACCATCCAATGTCCTGCCTGAGGGTCGAGCAGAGCATCACCATCGATGCAGAGCAGGATTTCATGGCGGGCCAGCAGAGCGCCTGCCTGAAGTGCCATTGCTTTGCCCTGGTTGCGGGCAAGATGGATGACGCGTAGACGGGGGTAATCCGATGCCATACTATTCAGGACATGTGCAGTGCCATCCTTGCTGCCATCGTTGATGGCAATTACTTCAAAATCAGGGTAATCGAGTGCAAGAGCTTGTTGCAATGTTTCACGGGCATTGGCCTCTTCGTTGTAGCATGGAATCAGGATGCTTAGGGGAGGGGTGTGATCCAGATGGTGTGGCTGACTGGCCGGAGGGTCACGACGTTCAATACGCCAGTAGTAAAGAATGGCCCCGATCATCCAGAGATAGGACATGAACAATGGATAGTAAAAGGCAAACCCGAGTAGGGTCTGCCAAAGCGTGTGTATGATTATCCACATCATGACCTACTCATGGTTGGCTAAGATCAACTTTCTGCTCAAAAGCTGGGCGAATAATAGCCGGGTCAGGATGGTTATTGAAAAAATCATCCGGGTAAAAGGCAATATTCTGCACCCCCCAGGAACGTAGCCGTTTTATCGTTGCCGCCAACTCCTGGTCAGGAACCTGTTTTCCGGTACGCCAGTCAATTGTTTGCAACTCAAACACGGTTTTGCGTAAGCCATCCGGGTAGCCGCGCACTTTTTCCACTAGATCATGGTAGAAAGCAACAGGATCCGGGGCCTGCTCCATATAGGGGAATGCTTCAATCGCCGTATAGTCGTAATTGTGCAAGGAATTAGGTAATGCCTGTGCATACCATGTTTCTGACTGGGGATTGAGTACAACCTGGGCATACATATTTCTGGCAACGCGCAGTCCAGGTTGTTCATCGTTGACGATCTGCGCCATGTTGTCAGCTAGGTTGTCCAGGTAATTGATTTTGAGCAGTGTCCATCGTGCCATCAGGTCATCACTTTTGCGAATCTCTGCCACGGAAGGAGGTAATCCCCAGGAAGCATAGGTCTTGCGCGCAAAAGTGCTGTCATCCTCGTAGTCCGACAGAGTAACATCATCATGAAACAGGATGCCATCCAGGGGAGTATTACGTGCCAGATCCTGATACATATCGCGAATGAACTCACGAACCCGGGGAGAGAAGGGAGAAAGACGCTTGTAGCCCATCGAGACATAATTGGGACGATGAGCGGGAGGCAAGGTTACAAGGGTGTCATGAGCCACAGGGTCTGATTGCGGGGGAATCCAGGCAATGAGTGGCATCCAGGCATAAATGCGTTTGACTTGAGTCCGGGTACTGATCTGCCATGCAACACGGTTGAAAAGGTCTGCTCGCATCGGCATCCGGCGATTGGGAAAATAGACGCTTGTTGCAGAGCCCGTGCCATCCGGGTCGGCAAAGGCTTGCAGATAAACCGTATCGATACCCATAGCCTGAATGTGATCAAGCAGCTTACCCAGATTCTTTTCGGTTTGTTTGGGATCCGGATCGTAGATGTAATCCATATCGATGTGCATGATATGGTTGGCATGGCCTTCGTCCACATAACCCTGGTTGCGATTGTTGATTTCTGATTTCAGATCCCAAATGGTCGTAGTCTTGTCCACGAGAATACGTCGTAATCCCCAAAGCGGCGTATCCGTGGTGTCGGGGCCATCATCAAGGGTCAAGCCGATCGGCATTCCCAGTCGTTCAGCAATATGACGTAATTCAATGTTGTAGCGCCCGTAGGGCCAGACAATAATGCGAGGTGTCTTACCCGTGTAGCGTTTCAGGAATACGTTGTTTTTTTCCAGATCGGCAGTAACCCGTTTTTCATAACTGGCTTGATCTTCATAACGCTTTTCCTGGGGGAACCATAAACGGGCCGTAGCAGCGGGTTCCATATTGCCCTGGGGGTTGGAGAGCATGCCACGGTGCAGATCATAGGTGTGGCTGGCAATTTCAATCAGGCCACTCTTGACCATTTCATGGATTTCATCATGCGATAACAACTCGGAGCGGGCAACTTTTTTGCCATCAAAGTTAATCTCACCCTGCTCAGGTGCATTGAGCCAGGAACCGACCAAGGCTATGACCGCTGGGGCATGAAACATTTTCAGAATGGGGAAGGCGTAGGTATAAACGGAATGGTAGCCATCATCAAACGTAATGAGTACCGCTTTTGGGGGCAGGTCTTTTTTTCCGGCTCGATCAGCCAGAATGTCGTCCATACTGACAAAGTGGTAGCCATTGTTTTTCAGCCAGTCCATTTGCCGTACAAAATTAGTGGGTGTTACCGTATAAAAGGGAACTAACGCACTTTCCCGGTCAGCAATCTCGTGATAACTGATGATGGTGACTTCAGTCGATTCGGCATAGGCCATGGAGAGACAGAGCAAAAAAATCAGTCCGAACAGGCTGCGCAGATACATCGAAAAACTCCAGGTGATTGCTAAACGGGACGATGCATGACAAGAAAAATGAAGATGCCGGGAGGCAGTGAAGTGCCTCCCCCCGGCTCAGGCTCAGGAAACCTGAGCCACATTCAGGCGTGATGCAGCCTGGGCATAATCGTCCATGCGATCAAAGTTCATGTAGCGGTAAATGTCTGCCGACATGGAATTGATCTGTTGGGCGTAACCAAGGTACTCGGCAACGGTGGGGAGTTTGCCAAGCACGGCAGCAACCGAAGCCAGCTCTGCAGACGCCAGATAGACACGCGCACCCTGGCCAAGACGGTTCGGGAAGTTGCGGGTCGAGGTGGACACTACGGTGCTGTTTGGCGCAACACGTGCCTGATTGCCCATGCACAGTGAACAACCTGGCATTTCGGTGCGGGCGCCTGCACGGCCATAGATGTTGTAATAGCCTTCTTCCTTGAGTTGGTGTTCGTCCATACGGGTCGGGGGAGCAATCCACATCCGTGTTGCCAGTGATCCACCTTCAACCTTGTCCAGCAGTTTGCCTGCCGCACGGAAGTGGCCGATATTGGTCATGCACGAGCCAATAAAGACTTCCTGGATGGCATCTCCAGCCACTTCGCTGAGCAATTTGGCATCATCTGGATCATTTGGACAACAGAGGATCGGCTCACGCACGTCATTGAGGTCAATTTCGATCACAGCGGCATACTCGGCATCGGCATCAGCGCGCAGCAGGTTTGGCTGGGCCAACCACTGTTCCATGGCAGCAATACGACGGCTGATGGTACGGGCGTCACCATATTGTTGACTGATCATCCACTTCAGCAGGGTGATATTGGAACGCAGGTACTCAGCAATGCTTTCTTCCGAAAGGGTAATCGTGCATGCAGCAGCCGAGCGCTCGGCCGAAGCATCGGAAAGTTCAAACGCCTGTTCCACTGTGAGGTGATCCAGTCCTTCAATCTCAAGGATACGACCGTTGAAGACGTTCTTTTTGCCCTTCTTTTCGACCGTCAGCAGACCCTGTTTGATGGCGTAATAGGGAATTGCATGAACCAGATCACGCAAGGTAATGCCGGGTTGCATGGTGCCTTTGAATCGTACCAGAACCGATTCAGGCATATCCAGGGGCATCACACCGGTGGCGGCAGCAAAGGCAACTAGTCCTGATCCGGCAGGGAATGAAATACCCATCGGGAAGCGTGTGTGCGAGTCGCCACCGGTACCCACGGTATCGGGTAACAGCATGCGGTTCAACCAGCTATGAATGATGCCATCGCCAGGACGCAATGAAACACCACCTCGATTCATGATGAAATCGGGCAGGCTATGATGCATGGTGACATCCACAGGCTTGGGGTAGGCGGCAGTATGACAAAAAGACTGCATAACCAGATCAGCGGAGAAGCCGAGGCAGGCGAGATCCTTGAGTTCATCACGGGTCATCGGACCGGTGGTGTCTTGCGACCCAACCGTGGTCATCTTTGGCTCGCAATAGGTACCGGGACGAATACCGGCAACGCCACAGGCACGCCCAACCATTTTTTGCGCCAGGGTATAGCCGTTGCCTGAGTCGGCTGGTTGTTGCGGTGCACGGAACAAGGTGGTTGGACTAAGACCGAGCGAGGCTCGAGCCTTGGTGGTCAGGCCGCGACCGATAATGAGGTTGATACGACCACCGGCACGCACTTCATCAAGCAGAACCTGGCTTTTCAGGGTAAACGTACTCAGGGTTTCTTCAGAACCGTGGCGCGTAATCCGTCCCTCATAGGGGAACACATCAATGACATCGCCCGTGTTTAGTTGGCTGACATCGGCTTCAAAGGGTAGGGCGCCGGCATCTTCCATGGTGTTAAAGAAAATGGGGGCAATCTTGCCACCAATACATACACCACCCTCACGCTTGTTGGGAATATGCGCAATATCGGTACCTGTATGCCATAGTACCGAGTTGGTGGCAGATTTACGGCTGGAACCGGTGCCAACCACATCCCCAACGTAGGCTACAGTGTGTCCAAGGCTTTTTAATTTTTCGATCTGCTTGACGGGACCAACGCTGCCGGCAACATCAGGCTCAATGCCTTCACGGGCATTCTTCAGCATAGCAAGGGCATGCAGGGGAATGTCAGGTCGGCTCCAGGCATCCTGGGCAGGAGAAAGGTCATCGGTGTTTGTTTCGCCGCTGACCTTGAAAACAGTCAGAGTAATTTTGCGAGCAACTTCCGGACGCGATGTGAACCACTCAGCCTCGGCCCAGCTCTTCATGACTTCCTGGGCGTAGTGATTACCTTGTTGCGCCTTTTCTTCCACATCGTGGAAGGCATCGAACATCAGCAGAATGCCCTTGAGTGCTTTGGCTGCTGCCGCCGCAAGTTTCGGATGGTCGAGCAGTTTGATGAGTGGTTCAACATTGTAGCCACCCAGCATCGTGCCAAGAAGATAGACGGCTCGCTCCGGAGTAATCAGCGGTGATGATTCTTCGTTACGGGTAATTGCTGCCAGGAATCCAGCCTTGACGTATGCGGCAGGATCAACCCCGGCGGGGACGCGGTTTTCAAAGAGATCGAGCAAGAAAAGATCTTCACCTTGGGGTGGATTCTTAAGCAGCACTACCAAATCCTTGACTTGCTGTTCATCAAGGGCTTTGGCCGGGATACCCATTGCAGCGCGTTCAGCGGCCTGTTTGCGATATTCTTCAAGCACGACGACTTCCTCAGTGATACAACGTCGCCAGACTGATCAAGCTGACGGGTTGTAGGGTTGGACAAGTGACTGGATATGATAGTCCATAGCAACTTCAGTGGAAAGACTTGCCGCCAGCATTCTCTTAGGGAGCCGGCGCAAGCGGGACTAGCGTTTGAGCAAATGGGTACGAACTACTTCATTAAACACATCGACGAGTTCAGGATCAAACTGGTTGCCACGATTTGAATTGATTTCGGTAATGGCACTCAGCAGGGAACGGCGAAAGCTTCGATCCGAGCGTTCATTGGTGATCGAACAATAGGTATCAACCAGTGACAGCAAACGGCCACCAATATGAATGCTCTGACCCTGCAGCCGGTTTGGATACCCCTGGCCATCCCAGCGCTCGTGATGATGCAGAACCATGGTAGCTGCTTCATCCCAATGTTCCATGCGACGCAAAAGATGGTAACCAACCTCGACATGATTCTGGATCATGCGCTGTTCTTCCCGGCTTAGCGAGCCCTCTTTGTTGAAAATGCTGTGCGGGACAAAGGCCATACCAATGTCATGCATATAGACGGCGGCCTGAAGCTGGGTCGCATCCAGTGGACAGTTCAGTGCTTCATTGAGCAAACGGGCCAGTTCAACGAGTTGCTCAAGTCGACCGCGTCGATAAATACTAAGGGCATCAAGCTTTTGCGACCATTGTAACATTAATGTCAAGTCATCAGGGAGTATGGGCAACACCTGGGGTAAAGGCGTTTCTTCCTCGGCTTGGGAAATGCCCCGTAGTTCACTCGCTGCCTTCAGACAGTTGAGGGGGAAGTCCGTGATGGAAGATTTGCGCACCGTGTCGACCCAGTCATTCAGGCGGTCAAGCATCTCACCTGGCAGGCGGCGATTTTGCACAATAAACGCGAGCTGATCATGGACGGACTCGGTGACGGCCATAATGAAATCTCCAAGCCGCTCATCGTATTCAATGTGCATATCGCGAAGATCGGATATGATCTCTTCAAGATCATGAAGGCTGTCAACATAAGGGTCGAGGTAGACCATGCGACAGTTGCCTTTCAGTGAATGGATGGCGCGAAAGAGATTGTTGACCGAAGCAGAATCAGCCTGCTGGTTGAGTGTCACCACCGATTGCTGGATCTCGTTCCTGGCGTCTCGATAACAGCTCATGAATTCGTCAATCAGTTCATGGTCAAGCAGAAGAAAATCTTGAATGCTGGATTTGTTCATGTTCAATGGCTGAATGGGAAGTCAAATTCAGTTCCAAGTTTAGATGATCGTTGGTCTTGCTGCATGAAAGTTCCAAAAATTATTGGCATTTTTGTTGTTGGATGCGCTAGTCTCTAGCCTAGTCTAAGGCTCGAGTAGCCATAAGGAATTGTGGTCGTGTCTGGCGTGATTCAGCTACCGGAAAAGGAAAGGCAAAATTCCCAACGCATTGATCTGGGTTGGTGTGTACGTGCATTGCAGCAGGATGGCATGCTCGATGAGCGCGATGTAACTCTGATCCTCGGGTCGCGTCAGCGGGAACAAATACATCAACACCCTTTGCAGCGTATTGCTCGCCTAGCGATTCGCAATCTTCGTGATCCCAGCCGCGTCTTGGATATGGCCGCCCTGACCGCATGGATGGCTGACAAGGCTGGACTGGACATCTGGCACATTGATCCGCTCAAGATCAATGCCGCACAAGTGACGGCCATCATGTCCTATAAGTTTGCCGAGATCCATGACATTCTTGCCGTTGCGGTTGATCGTGATGAGGTCGTCATCGCAACGGCTCAGCCATTCCATACCGAATGGATGTCGGATTTGCAGGCGGTTCTGAAGGGGCGGCGTATTCGTCGTGTGGTCGCTAACCCCGAGCATCTGCGTCGTTACGCCCTAGAGTTTTATAATCTGGCCCGCTCCATTGAACGGGCCAATGCTGATCGGGCTTCCTCGGCAGGCCCTGCCCAGATTGAGCAACTTCTGCAACTGGGCCAAATTGCTGCCCCTGATGCCAATGATCAGCATGTGGTCACCATTGTGGACTGGATCTTTCAGTATGCCTTTGAGCAGCGAGCCAGCGACATTCATCTGGAACAACGGCGTGATGTGGGTCGCATGCGGTTTCGGATTGATGGCGTCTTGCATACCGTCTACGATTTTCCGGCTACGGTGATGCAGGCGATCGTTGCCCGGATCAAAACGCTGGGGCGCATGAACATTGCTGAGAAGCGCAAACCCCAGGACGGACGCCTGAAAACACGTCGTGCGGATGGTAGTGAAATAGAATTGCGTCTGGCGACCCTGCCCACGCCTTTTGGGGAAAAACTGGTCATGCGGGTCTTTGATCCGGATGTTCTGTTGCGCAGTTTTAAGGACCTGGGGCTAACGGGTGAAGATTTGCGACGCTGGAATCAAATGACCCAACAGCCACACGGTATTATTCTCGTTACGGGACCGACGGGTTCCGGTAAAACAACAACCCTGTATTCGACACTGAAATCATTGGCGACCGATGATGTCAATGTCTGTACGGTTGAAGATCCCATCGAAATGATCGAGCCCTCCTTTAATCAGATGCAGGTACAACATGGCATTGATTTGACCTTTGCCGAGGGGGTACGGGCGATGATGCGTCAGGACCCCGATATCATCATGGTCGGTGAGATTCGTGATCAGGAAACGGCCCAAATGGCAATTCAGGCAGCTCTGACCGGACATCTAGTTCTTTCAACCCTGCATACCAATGATGCGCCCTCAGCCGTGACCCGATTGAGGGATATTGGTGTCCCTTCCTATCTTATTTCGGCAACGGTGCTGGGAGTCATGGCACAGCGACTGGTTCGAACCCTTTGTATGCACTGCCGAACGCCACAGTCTACGCCTGCTGATCTTTGGAGTCATCTGACCCATCCCTGGAAAAGCCAGATTCCTGACCAGGTCATGCAGGCTCAGGGTTGTCTGGAATGTCGCAATACCGGGTATCTGGGTCGGGTGGGTATTTATGAAACCATGCTGATGACGCACGAGATGCGCCGGCAAGTCAGTCAGGATGCTGCACTTCAGGAGTTGAGTGCGTTGGCCCGGCGGGAGGGTATGCTACCTTTGCGGCTCAGTGGAGCCCAGAAAATTGCCCAGGGTCTGACCACCCTGGAAGAGGTACTGCGGGTGGCACCTTTGGCCTGAGTGCTGGCCTGAGCGCTGAAACGGTGCAACGATATTGAGAAAGTGTGAGAAGGTGATAGTTACATCTCAAGTTTCGGAGTTCGTTTTTTGGAAAAAATAACACGTAACAACATGATTTTAATATAAAAAGCAGCCTATAAGTGATATAATTTTTGTTGTCTAGACAAAAAACCAGACCACCTATA
>JAJZUM010000077.1 GCA_021848605.1 Pseudomonadota bacterium
CAATACTTTGACAATCTTGGCTTCCCACGACTCACATGACCTCAACTTCTCGAACCGCCCGGTGCGGACCCGCATGCCGGGTGGTGTGGCAGGGGCGCGGCTAAACGCCGCCCCCTATGCCGATCAACTGAAGATTAGTTTCTAGTCATATCTTGTAGTGCTATTGCACCCTCAAGCACTACCAGCTGAAACGATAGGCAGCACCCAGCCCAACAACCATGTACCAAGTATGGAGACCCTGAGACTGTCCTTGTAGGTATTGGGCATTAAGCAACAGCTCCCAGCGGTCTATCACCAGTTCCCAACGATTTTCCACATAGTCGGTCAACATCCAGCGACCACCAACAGACACAGGAGTACTGGAAGCGGCACTACCCTCAAAAAGACTATGTCCCTGATAACGCATCACACCAGGACCCAAGGCAAGGCTATAACGCCAGAAAATACTGGAATCGTTATAAAGGGGCCCCATACCCAGGTTCAGACGAATACCGGCAGCCAGAAAACCGCCCTGAACAGAGGTGCCAATATTACTGCCAACATTAGCCTGATTCAGCAACTGACGATGCAAACCCATCCAGTTTCCAGTTGCCGTCCAATCCCAGGCCAGATTGACATCACCATGCCGTTGCAAAGGAATTTGCCATAACGGGTGCCCACGGCTATCTGCTGAAACAAGAAGTGTCACCGTACCATTATCCGTCATTTGTGCTCGGGCGCCCGTACGATTTAGCGTCAGAGTCGCCTGTTGAGCAGCCAAGCCCAAGGAAAATTGACTTTCGTTTAGGTAGGAACGTGCCAATTGGCCTAACTGTTCAACCGAAGAAGCTGCGCCATTCACAACGGCTTCAGAATCCGCAAGCGCCATGTGCATCAAACAAAAAAATATTGCTGCAACACCCCATTTCTTGCTGAGCATAATCATCCCTGCCTTAATGCCAACGATAACCTAGGACCATCCATGCCCCACTGCGATGGTTCGTGGGACTTAAATACAAACTCTGCGGGAAATCAACGCCCAAGCCTAAAATCAGACCAGCCGGTGTCTCATAGCCAGCATTCAGTCCCACACCAGGACCAAAGGTGGCACTTTGAACCGATCCACCTTTGAAAATCTGTTCAATCGAATAATTGACATTGGCACCCAAATAACAGTTATTCCACCAATGCCTTAACTGAAGTCCACCAGAACTGTTGCCTATATTCTGAGTGACATCACCATGGGCTTTTTCCAGGCCCGTCAAGACATAAGGATTGAACGACCACTTCGGGCTAACAACAAACTGTGCATCTCCATATAAGGCTATGCCAGCGCTGTCAAAATGACGGTCAAGACCATCATTAACTAATTGGGCATGTGCTGCATGCGCCATACCGCCAACAGCCAATGAAAAGCCATCCTGGGGGGCTGTCCATCCATACTCCATTAAAAAAAGAAGAAACCAGCATCCAAGAACTGATCTTCCATATCGGTTCATAAGCAGCAATCCTTAATCACAACTTGATTTAATATAGCAGATTTTGCTTAGTTCAAAAATGTCAAGAAAAAATTAGTTTATAAAAGAAATATCTGATCATCGAATATAGACAACATAGTCGCTTTCATGGATTGGGTCATGCTTTGTATTTTGTGACATATTGGTTCATCAGACCCAGGCTCAACTTGGCGGATCATAATGAATGGCCACAACCTCAAACAACGCCCGTCCTGCAGGCCGATCAATCCACACTTCATCACCCACCGCTCGACCCAACAGCGCTCGTGCCATGGGGGCCTGATAACTGAACCAGTTCCTTTTCGGGTTAATTTCATCAGGGCCCACAATACGAAAAAGCAGCTCTTCTTCATGCTCCAGGGCAGAGATGGCAACCCAGGCAGAGAAATAGACCCGATCTGTTCGAACCGGGCGCTGGTGCACTACATCCAGCATTTCCATGCGATTGCGCAAAAAGCGTACCCGACGATCAATTTCACGCAAACGCTTTTTGCCATAGATGTACTCGGCGTTTTCTGAACGGTCGCCCTGGGCAGCAGCCTCACTCACCGAACGGGTTATTTCAGGACGCTCAACATACCAAAGATGATCCAGTTCATCCTTTAGCGCCTGATAGCCTTGCGGTGTGATATGAATCCGATGCATGAATGAATCCAAAGGACAGGGGTCAGGCCAAGACCTGACCCCAAAAGACTAGCCAGCCAGATTCTGATTGACAAAATCCCAGTTGACCAAATGCGACAAGAAGGTCGAAATATAATCCGGACGACGATTGCGAAAATCGATGTAGTAAGCATGCTCCCAAACATCAATCGTTAGCAATGCCTTTTGACCATGTACCATGGGCAGATCAGCATTACCGGTCTTGGTAATTGCCAGTTTGCCATCAGTATTTTGTACCAGCCATGCCCATCCCGATCCAAACTGGGTGGTGGCAGCTTGCTTGAAAGCTTCTACGAATGCTTCATAGCTACCAAAATCACGATTGATCAACTCGGCAATGGCACCCGTTGGCTGGCCACCCCCTTGTGGTTTCATGCAGTGCCAATAAAAAGTATGGTTCCATACTTGGGCAGCATTATTAAATATGCCTGCCTTGCTGGCATCCCCAGAAACGGCCTTGATCACTTCTTCGAGACTGGATTGGGCAAGCTCAGTATTCTGAGTAAGGTTATTCAGGTTGACCACATAGGCATTATGGTGCTTGCCATGATGGAACTCGAGGGTTTCTGCAGAAATATGCGGCTGCAGCGCGTCCTTAGCGTAAGGAAGCGCAGGTAATTCAAAAGCCATAGGAACTCCTGATGCTGGTTGAGTAAGAAACGCGCACCGGACACAAACCGGTACAGCCCGACACGACCCTAGGGTACACCTAAATGAGAATGAGTACCAGTTGACTAGTTTGGGGCTGTATCCTGAAAAATCAAGATAAGCCTTTAGTCATCCAGCTCAAAATCATAGTCGCGCAGGGCACGCTGCAAACGCCTTTCTTCCAGCTTTTCATCGATGATCCGGCGCTTTGTTAAGGAACCACGCAATGAACCGGCTTTGACCAATTCATCCTGGTCATAATCACCACCCACATCATCATCCAAAAATGAATCTTCCAAGACAAAGTCCTCGGCTTTGCTAGTCGACATGACGTACATCCCCTACCACAACCGGGCTATTTACAGCATTATGTTTCATATTGCAAGATATTTTTATTACAACATTCTATCAATATGAAATTCAATAAATTTTATTTATTGAATTCCGGACCTTTTTACAGCCTTATAAAGCAAGGGGTGACTCAATGCTGTTTAGTTCTGTTAGAATAGGGAGATGACCCGAGTGCTTTGCCTCGGCCCCAGATACAGATTATTGCATGGAACTTTGTGTTATGCGGACACACTTCGGTGGCGCTCTGACGGAGGAGCATATTGATACGACGGTAACCCTTTGTGGATGGGTGCATCGTCGCCGGGATCACGGTGGAGTCATTTTTCTGGACATGCGTGATCGCGCTGGTCTCGTTCAGGTTGTCGTTGACCCCGACACACCACAAGCCTTTGCTACGGCGGATCGGTCGCGCAGCGAATACGTTTTGACCATAACCGGCAGGGTGCGCCGGCGCTATGCCGGTACCGAAAACCCCAATATGCCAACCGGCATGATTGAAGTTCTTGGCAAAGAAGTACACATCATCAATCAAGCCGATACTCCTCCATTTCCGCTCAATGATGATTTTGCCAATGTCGGCGAGGAGGTACGGCTTACATACCGCTACCTGGATCTGCGCCGCCCTGAAATGTTGGAACGCTTCCAGTTCCGTTCACGCGTGACGTCCATGATTCGAGCTTATCTGGATCGTCATGACTTTCTGGATGTTGAAACACCGGTCCTGACTCGCGCTACCCCTGAAGGGGCTCGCGATTATCTGGTCCCTTCCCGCACCCATCAGGGCTCCTTTTTTGCCCTTCCCCAATCACCACAACTGTTCAAACAGCTTTTGATGGTGGCAGGATTTGACCGCTACTACCAGATTGCCAAATGTTTTCGTGATGAAGATCTGCGTGCAGATCGTCAGCCTGAATTCACCCAGATTGATATCGAAACTTCCTTCCTCAATGAAGATGCCATCATGGACATCACGGAGGGAATGGTTAAGGAACTGTTCTCAACCTTAATGAAAGTAGATTTTCCAACCTTCCCTCGTATGACCTACGACGAGGCCATGTGTCGGTTTGGCTCGGACAAACCTGACCTGCGCATCCCGCTGGAACTTATTGATGTGGCTGATCTGGTCAAGGAAGTCGGCTTCAAGGTCTTTTCAGGCCCTGCCAATGACCCTCGTGGTCGGGTTGCTGCCTTGCGTCTGCCCGGTGGTGCTGACAAATTGAGTCGCGGCCAGATTGATGAATACACCCGTTTCGTTGGCATTTATGGAGCTAAGGGTCTGGCGTATATCAAGGTCAATGACCTCTCCGCCGGCCTGGATGGCTTGCAGTCACCGATTGTCAAACATATGGAGTCGGTCGTATTTCAGGTGCTTGAACGCGTTGGCGCCCAAAATGGTGATCTGGTGTTCTTCGGTGCCGACCGAGCCAAAATCGTCAATGATGCCCTTGGTGCCTTGCGTATTCGTCTCGGGCACGACTTAGGTATGCTGACCGCACCCTGGGCACCACTGTGGGTTGTTGACTTCCCGATGTTTGAAGAAACGGATGATGGCAAGTGGACCTCCTGCCACCATCCCTTCACCATGCCTCGTTGTTCGGTTGACGAACTTACCCGCAATCCAGGCACTGCCAAGTCCGTCGCTTATGATATGGTGCTCAATGGGACAGAGATTGGTGGCGGCTCACTGCGTATTTATGATCCAGCGATGCAACAGGCAGTGTTCTCAGCGCTTGGCATTCTTGAAGATGAAGCACGCGAGAAATTCGGGTTCCTGCTCGATGCCCTGCGTTTTGGCGCTCCGCCTCATGGTGGACTAGCCTTTGGTCTGGACCGACTGGTCATGCTGATGACCGGTGCAACATCCATCCGAGATGTGATTGCCTTCCCCAAGACCAAGACTGCTGAGTGCCTGCTGACGCAAGCTCCGGCGCCCGTGGATACCCGCCAGATGCGAGAACTAGGCATTCGGCTTCGGGAAAAAGCGGAGTAAGTTATGGCCGGACATTCAAAATGGGCAAATATTAAGCACCGCAAGGCACGACAGGACGCTGTCAAGGGCAAAGTTTTTACCAAGCTGATCCGTGAAATCACGGTGGCTGCTCGTATGGGCGGCCCGATTGAACAAGATAATCCTCGCCTGCGTGCGATTGTTGCCAAAGCACTTGCCGCCAACATGAGTCGGGATGTCATCAATCGGGCGATTGCCCGTGGTGCAAGCAGCGATGATGGCAAGGATTTGCATGAAATCACCTATGAAGGCTACGGCATCAATGGTGTCGCTGTTCTAGTTGAATGCATGACCGACAATGTCAACCGCACCGTTGCCGAGGTGCGTCACGCTTTTAGCAAAACAGGCGGCAATCTTGGCACAAATGGCTCCGTTGCCTATCTGTTTTCCCAGCGAGGTGAAATTGATGTCCCTGTGAAGGCTGCATCAGAAGACCAGTTGATGGAAATTGCGCTCGAAGCTGGTGCCGACGATGTAAGCCTGGAAGATGATGTGTTTACCATTATCTGCCCGCCCGCCCAGTTTGGAAGCCTTATGGATGCGCTTGGCAAGCATAAAATTGGGCACGAGCGTGCTGAAGTTACCATGCACGCCAGTACTCAGGCGGATATTACCGACCCAGAGCAGGCTGAAAAAATTCTTAAGCTGATTGACATGCTTGAGGATCTCGATGATGTACAGAATGTCTATACCAACGCTGACTTTAGTGCCGAAGTCATGGAGTCGCTGAACCGCTGATGGACACCCTGCTCATCATCGGTGTCGACCCGGGCTCACGCCGAACAGGATATGGACTGATTGCTGTTCATGGAAGGCGGATGAGCCATGTGGACTCAGGTACCCTGCACTGTGGCGACGGCCCTATGCCAGCTCGTTTGCTCCTAATTATGCAAGGTTTGCGACGAATGCTTGATCTACACCATCCTCATGAATCAGCAATTGAACAGGTATTTTTGTCGCGTAACGTCGATTCAGCCCTCAAACTGGGACAGGCACGTGGATCCGCCTTAGTGGCATTGGCTGAGGCCAATATACCCATTCATGAATATGCAGCACGCCAAGTCAAACAGGCCGTCGTGGGTAGTGGCGCCGCTGATAAATCCCAAATTCAGTTTATGGTCCAAAGACTCCTGAACCTTAATCATTCTTTGCAAGCTGATGCTGCCGATGCCTTGGCCATTGCCATCTGTCATGCCCAATATCGTAGCAATCCCCTGCTCAAAGTCAGTGGGGGCCTGCCATGATTGGCCGCATTCAGGGAATCCTTTTGGATGTCCAGATCAGCCCGGGTATGGCCCTCGTAGATGTGCAGGGAATGGGCTACGAAATTGAAATTCCCTTCAGTACCCTTGAGCGACTGCCTGCCTTGGGAAGTCATGTCGTGTTGTACACCCATCTGGTTATTCGTGAAGATGCCCACATACTTTTTGGATTTGCTGAGCCTAGGGAAAGGCAGCTATTTCGAACCCTGATTCGCATTAATGGTGTTGGGCCCAAACTGGCTCTAGCCATATTGTCGGGTATGGAACCTGCTCAACTGCTGCGCGCTCTGCACCATAGCGACGTCGCCGCCTTGACCCGAATTCCTGGTATCGGTAAAAAAACAGCCGAACGACTTATTATTGAATTGCGTGACCGTCTCGGTGGCCTGGATCATCCGCCGAGCTCAACGGACAGTTTGCCTTTGGAATCGGTTGATCCGAGGAATGAGGCAGAAGCAGCCTTGATCGCACTAGGATACAAGCCTGCTGATGCATTGCGCGCTCTTAGACAAATTGAATCACCCGCAATGGATACCGCAGGACTGATTCGACAAGCCCTGCGTCAGATCAACCGGGAGGGATCATGAGTCACGATCCGGTGCTGCATGCTGAGGCACCCAAACACGAAGAACCCATGGACCGAGCGCTCAGACCGCAAAATCTCAACGACTATGTCGGCCAGAAAGCCGTGAGGGAACGCATGGGCATATTTTTGACTGCGGCCAGAATGCGTCGACAGGCCCTTGATCATACACTGATTTTCGGCCCACCCGGACTTGGCAAGACCACTCTGGCACATATCATTGCCCATGAAATGGGCAGCGAACTCTACACAACCTCTGGACCCACTCTGGAGAAGGCTGGTGATCTGGCGGCACTGCTAACCAACCTCCAGGCCAATGACGTGCTGTTTATTGATGAAATTCATCGTATGGCACCAGCCATCGAAGAAATTCTTTATCCCGCCATGGAAGACTACCAGTTGGACATCATGATTGGGGAAGGACCTGCGGCACGTTCCATCAAGCTGGATTTGCCACCTTTTACCCTGGTCGGTGCGACCACACGCGCCGGGATGCTGACTGCACCCCTACGTGATCGTTTCGGGATTGTTGAACGCCTCGAGTTCTACAGCGTTGATGAACTTACTGGGATTGTTCAACGATCCGCCAACCTTCTGGGTGTGCACATGGATGACGCTGGCGCTCACGAGATTGCCCGTCGAGCCCGTGGCACACCCCGAATTGTAAATCGTTTATTGCGTCGGGTACGAGATTATGCCGATGTCCGGCACCAGGGTTTTGTCAATCAGGCGTGTGCAACCGCCGCGCTTGATATGCTGCACGTCGATCAGGCCGGGCTGGATGCTTTGGATCGTCGCTATATGAATTTATTGCTAGAAACCTTCCAGGGTGGGCCTGTTGGGGTAGAATCGCTCGCGGCAGCGCTCTCGGAAGATTCAGGTACCTTGGAAGACATGGTTGAACCTTATTTAATCCAACAAGGACTGATCTTGCGAACAGCGCGTGGACGCATGGCCAGCCCTGCAAGTTATGCATTGTTCGGCCTTGAAACACCCCCTGCACGAAACTGAATACATATTTGAACACATATAAGGAACACAGGAGTCAGGTTGCTGATGAATGGCTTTCGTTGGTCTGTACGTGTTTATCTTGAAGACACCGACGCCGGTGGCATTGTATTTTATGCCAATTATCTAAAGTTCATGGAACGAGCTCGCAGTGAATGGTTGCAGGCTCATCTTGGGTTTCAACTCGGTTTGTTGCAGGAACATCATCTGCAGTTTGTCGTCCAATCGCTGCAGATCGATTATCATCGCCCATCCCGGCTTGGCGACCGGCTCGATGTAGGTGTGCACGTTGTCGAACAACGTCGCGCCTCTCTGAGCCTGAGACAAGACATGTGGCGTGGAGAAGATGCCATTTGCACCGCCCAGGTTCGTCTTGCCTGCCTGGATGCCCAAACACTCAGGCCTAAAGCATTTCCCGATTTTCTGCTCGCTCTTGGTCAACAGGAACCTCATTCATTATGATCAATGCTCACTCAATGTCTCTCTGGAGTCTGGTTCTGAACGCATCGGTTGTTGTTCAGGGAATTCTTGTTCTTCTCTTTATGGCCTCTATTCTAAGCTGGACGGTCATCTTCAGCAGGCGTATTGCCCTTGGCAGAGCGCAGAAGCTGGCCCAGCATTTTGAGTCTGATTTCTGGTCCAGCAGCCAGTTGCAGGCACTTTATGCCCGGGTACAGAAAAATCCCAATAATGAATCAGGTCTTGAAAACCTGTTTCGCGCCGGCTTGAAAGAATTCGCCCGTTTACGCGACAAGAACCTTGAACCCGATGTCATAATGCAAGGGGTGCAACGCGCGCTCAGGGTTGCCCTTGCGCATGAACAGGCCAGCCTCGAGCAACATTTAACCATGCTTGCCAGCGTGGGGTCCACAAGCCCCTATGTTGGCCTGCTGGGAACCGTCTGGGGCATCATGAACGCTTTCATTGGCCTGGCCAATGTCCATCAGGCCACCCTGGCAACGGTCGCCCCAGGGATTGCTGAGGCGTTGATTACCACGGCCATAGGTCTTTTTGCAGCTATTCCTGCGGTACTGGCATTCAATGCCTTTTCTTCCCGGGCAGATGCCTTGCTGAACCGCTATGAAACCTTTGCTGATGAGTTCAGTGGCATTTTGCACCGTGATGCTCATGCGGGTCGTCGCTAATATGGATGCATCCTTCCGTCGTCCCCGCAAACAGCGTCTGATGGCCCAAATGAATGTCGTACCGTACATTGATGTCATGCTGGTTTTATTGGTGATTTTCATGGTAACTGCACCCATGTTGACCCAAGGCCTGAAAGTGGACCTTCCTGTTGCCGCCTCAGATCCCATGACTCTCAAACAGAATCCACCCATCATCATCAGCCTTGAGGCCAGTGGCAGACTTTGGATGCGTGTGGGCGACGGACCAGAACAGCCTGTACGTTCCAGTGATCTGGTTACCCGCTTGCAAAGTGCCCAGTCTGATGCTGAAAATACCCAGGTATTGATCAATGGTGATCGCCATATTGCCTATGGCAAGGTCGTTGCCCTCATGTCTGCCTTGCAACAAGCTGGTGTTCATGATGTCGGTTTGCTGACCCAACTGGAGGACGCACATTGATGGAGCGGACCGGTACCAGCGATGAACGGTTGCTGCAAAGCCTGTTGCTTGCTCTTCTGGTGCATGTGATTTTGTTGTTGCTCATGAGCAGTCATTTCAATGAGAAAAATCTGCCCGAACCCCGGCAAGATGCAACCTTTGCCTCCGTCATGTTGGCCCATGTAGTCCATCATCCTGCGTCGGTCCCGGAAACTGTAGCCCGGCCAAAGCCGGAACCGCTACCCAAACCTCAACCCGTACAGCCCCCTCCTCCCCCCAAACCCGTGCATGGAGCCGCTGGTCTGGTTAAACCAACGGTACAGCCCTTGCGTCCTAAACAAAAGGCACAGCTTCATGCTGAGGACAAGGTTGGCCCACGTACGCCGGATCGGGTACCTGCCATAGAAAAGCCAAAGACAGGGATTGCCAGACCCCATCCGCCAAAGCCCCGTATTGATCAGAAACAGGCTGATGCCGAATTGCAGGACATTCAACAGGAAGCCAAACAATTGAATGCTGAAGCACAGCAAGCTGCCGAGGAAGCAGCCATCAACCGCATGGCTGCTCAGGTAAACAGCAAACAAGAGTCCAAAGAGCTTGATGTCTACAAACTGCGTATCATTAATGCCATTCGCCAGCACTGGATACAACCGCTATGCGCTCAAGCTGACATGTTTGTGGTGCTTAAACTGCAACTATTGCCCGATGGTAGTGTCGTATCCGTTCAGATCATCCAGCCGAACAGTTGTCTTAATCTTTCCGTGCGTAATGCTATTGATGAAGTTGACCACTTGCCAGTCCCCCAGGATATCGATCTTTTTGAACACTATTTTCGCAGTCTAATCTTGCGTTTTCGGCCTCTCGACCACAACTAATATGCAGGGAAAAACAGGTATCCAATCCTTGACCCAGTTCAAGGTTTGATTACAAAGAGTACGTACAGACTCTCTGCCATGAATTCATGTTTAACTGGCGAACAAAATGATACAAAAAACTGGACAATCATATTGGCATTGGCATAATGCGCACCAAGACAAAAAATTTACGGTGGGTATGCCTCTCTATCGCTTGGCGTTTTTGGTGATTACAATTCTTGCCAGTAGCATGGCTCGATGTGATTTCATGCTTGATATCATTGGTGGCTCTGACAACGCGACACCTATTGCGGTTGTGCCATTTGGTGGACCCAGTCTTGATGACAACCCTGGAAACATCATCAATAATGACCTGCATAATAGCGGCGAATTTAACACGATTGACCGCAGCGCCTTTCCTGCGCAGCCGAGTTCTTCAGCAGGGGTTTTCTTTCATGACTGGCAACATGTTGGCAGTGACTACCTGGTCGTTGGTAACACAACCCTGAATTCGACGCTTGGTCTGTATGCAACACATTATGAGCTGCTGAGTATTTCAGGGCAACAAAGAATCATGGGTGAGACACTGACCTACAGTGCCAACCAATGGCGTGACGCGGCTCATCAGATTGCTGATCACATTTACCAAAAAATCACCGGAATTCGTGGTGCCTTTGCGACCCGGATTCTTTACATTGACAAGACTTGGAATGCTGTTCATGGCATGCATTATCGGCTGATGGTTGCCGATAGTGACGGCCATCATGCCCAGGCGATTGTCGACTCAGCCCAGCCACTGATGTCTCCTTCGTGGTCACCCGATGCTCAGAAAGTCGCATATGTTTCCTTTGAAAGTGGACATTCAGTGATTTATGTACAAGACATCTATGACCGCAAGCGCTGGAAAATTGCCGATTTTCCAGGAATCAACAGCGCACCCTCATGGTCTCCTAACGGCAAATCACTGGCGGTAACCCTGTCCCGATCGGGCAATGCCGAGATTTATCTGATCAATCTTGTCGACATGAGCCAAACTCAACTGACTGATGATCCTTCCATCAATACGGAAGCATGCTGGTATCCGGATGGCAAGAAGTTGGCCTTTACTTCGGATCGAAGTGGTCACCCACAAATTTATCAGCTGGATATTGCAACGCACCAGGTCATGCGTCTCACCTATGATGGAAATTACAATGCTCGTTGCGCCATCAGTCCTGATGGCAAAAAGCTTGCGGTTGTTCATCGTGAGCATGGCCAGATTTTTCAGATCGCTGTTCAGGACCTGGCAAGTGGTTCCATGGCGGTCATAACCCAGTCGGAACTGGTTGACTCTCCCAGCTTTGCACCCAATGGGACAATGCTGGTATACTCAACCCGATCCAACAACCAGGATATGCTGGCCCTGGTTTCTCCCGATGGCAACATCAAGGTGTTGCTGCCGGAACAAGGTGGTGAGATGAGTGAACCATCCTGGTCACCGTTTCTCCATTAAATTTTTTCAGTCCACAGAAGGTAAATACCATGTCCATGAAGAAAATGATGATTGCAGTTGCTGCGGCCAGTCTGGTTCTTGCCGGCTGTGCCAGTCACAAGACCAAGCCTGTTGCTCAGCCGACTGTTGCTCAGCCGACTGTTG